>DASWSO010000818.1:0-1992 GCA_036402635.1 Xanthobacteraceae bacterium | reverse complement strand
GCTCGGCCAGCGGTTTTTCCTCGTTCAGCGTTGCTCATGGCCGAAGCGGTACAGCAGGATCTGGCTCTCGCGTCCGAGTTCCCGGCCGCCAGCCGGGAGGCGTGGTTGAAGCTCGTCGATGGCGTGCTCAAGGGCCGCCCGCTCGAGCGGCTCGCCTCCGACACCTACGACGGCGTGCGGATCGAGCCGCTCTATGAGCGGGCTTCTGACGCACGGCCGGTGGCGGCGCGGGCCGCCGGCGTGCCCTGGAGCGTCCTGCAGCGGGTCGACCATCCAGACCCTGCTCGGGCCAATGCGGAAGCGCTGCACGACCTGGAGAATGGCGCCACCGGGCTGACGCTGGTTTGCGCCGGCTCGATCAATGCCAACGGCTACGGCATCGACGGGTCGGCGGCGGCGCTGGCGCGCGTGCTGGACGGCGTCGAGCTCGACGCCGGCATCACTATCGATTTCAACCTCAGCCCGGAAACCCGCGACGTCGTCCGGCATTTCGCCGCGCTGGTGAAGGCGCGCCAGCTCGCACCCGCCTCGGTGGACCTGCGCGCCAGCCTCAATCCGCTCGGCGGTATGGCGGCGGCCGGCGGCAGCGACAAGCGCTGGAGCGAGCTTGCGCCCGCGTTTGCTGCGCTCGTCGGCGAGCTTGCCGGAGCGGGATTCCGCGGCCCGTTCGCGGCCGCCGACGGACGCATCATCCACAATGCCGGCGGCTCGGACGTGCAGGAGCTGGCTTTCGCGCTCGCAAGCGCCACCGCCTATCTGCGCGCGCTGGAGGCGAGCGGGATCGCGCTCGATGCGGCGCGCGGCATGATCTCTTTCCGGCTCGCGGCCGATGCCGACCAGTTCCTGACCGTCGCCAAGTTCCGGGCGATCCGGAAGCTATGGGCGCGCGTCGAACAGGTCTGCGGCCTCGCGCCGAAGCGGACCTACGTCGCGGCTGAGACCGCCTGGCGCATGATGACCAAGCGCGATCCGTGGGTGAACATCCTGCGCACCACGCTCGCGGTGTTCTCGGCCGGGATCGGCGGTGCGGATGCCATCGCGGTGCTGCCGCATACTGCGGCGCTCGGACTGCCCGACCGCTTCGCGCGCCGTATCGCCCGCAACACCCAACTGCTGCTGCTTGAAGAATCGAACCTCGCGAAAGTGGCGGACCCGGTTGCGGGCTCCGGCGCCATCGAGGATTTGACCGATCAGCTCTGCCGCGCTGCCTGGGCGCTGTTCCAGGGGATTGAGCAGACGGGAGGCGTCGCGGCCGCGCTCGAACAGGGTTTCATCCAGGACAAGGTCGCTGCCGTGCGCGCCGAGCGGCAGGCTGCCGTCGCGCGACGACGCGATGTGCTGATCGGCACCAGCGATTTTCCTAATCTCGCCGAAGCGCCGGTGAGCGTCCTCGACGTCAAGCCGGTCGTCGCCCCCCTGCCCTCCCCCGCCACGATCCGTTTCGCGCCGCTGCCGCGGCTGCGGCTGGCCGAGCCGTTCGAGCGGCTGCGCGAGGCTTCCGATCGCGTGCTCGCAGCGACCGGCGCGCGTCCGAAGGTGTTTCTTGCCAACCTCGGCACGCCGGCGGAATTCACCGCACGTGCGACCTTCGCCTGGAGCTTCTTCGAGACCGCCGGGATCGAAGCGGTGGGCAACGAAGGCTTCCCGAGCGTCCACGCGATGGCGCAGCCGTTCGCGGCTTCCGGTGCCGCCTTCGCCTGCCTGTGCTCCACCGACCAGAAGTACGCGGAGGTCGCCGCCAAACCGTCGGAACTCACCGCTCTTGCGGGTGCGCGGCACCTGTATCTCGCCGGCCGTCCGCCGCAGCAGGATGCGCTGCGCGCCGCCGGCGTCGACACGTTCATTTACGCCGGGTGCGACGCTGTGGCGACGCTGCAGGCGGCGCATGATATGTTGAAGACAGAGAGCTAGGTCGGCGCCGGGACGTTATGGCGGGCGAGTGAAGCGAACCACACGATGAGCCAGATTCCGGATTTCGCCGCAGTTGATTTT
>DASWSO010000817.1:0-3815 GCA_036402635.1 Xanthobacteraceae bacterium | reverse complement strand
ATGGCTCCGGGGCGGGCCCGGGGCTCCGCCCTGGGGGTACTACGGCCCCTGTGCGAGGAGCTTCGCTAGTGGAGTCCCTTGCCAAGGACTCTTGTGGATGGGCGGCGCGACGACCCGATGAGGGGAACTGGCGCCAAGCATCGCGAGAGACACACCGGCAAGGCTCCGGAAGCGCGGCCCGGGTCTGGACAAATGCCGCGGTGGAGCGCCGAAAGGCGCAGCGTCCCCGCCGAGGGACGCAGCGGGTCCGAAAAGACCCGCCACGGACGACCAGGCGCCGATCGGCGCTCCGCCCCCCTCGTTTTTCGGCGGGGGACCTTGCAAAGCCTCGGGGCGCGCAACGCCGCCCGCGAGCGCACACGCTGCTGTTTGCCATTCGCATCCGCGCCCGCCCGCGCGTCAGCGGTTCACACCTCGAAGCGGGTCCACTTGTCGGGCAGCAGGCGTTCCTGCGGCAGGAAGCGGCCCTTGTAGGCCATCTTGCGCGAGCCCTCGATCCAATAGCCGAGATAGACGTAGGCGAGGCCCATGCGGCGGGCGCGCGCGATGTGATCGAGGATCATGAAGGTGCCGGGCGAGCGGCCGGCATGGTCCGGATCGTAGAACGAGTAGACCATCGAGAGGCCGTCGCCGAGCACGTCGGTCAGCGACACCCCCAGCAAAGGTCCGGCGCCGCGGCCGGTGAAGCCGCTGTCGGGGCCGCGGCGGCGATACTCGATCACCTTCGTCTGCACGTGGCTGTCCTCGACCATCATGGCGTAGTCGAGCACCGTCATGTCGGCCATGCCGCCGTCCCGATGGCGCGAATCCAGATAGGCGCGAAACACCGCGTATTGCTCGGACGTCGGCACCGCGACCCGCATCTCGCCGATCAGGTCGTCGTTGCGTTGGGCGATGCGGCGCAGGCTGCGGGAGGGACGGAACTCCTCGGCGATGACGCGCACGGAGACGCAGGCGCGGCAGTTCTCGCAAGCCGGCCGATAGGCAATCGACTGACTGCGGCGGAAGCCGCCCTGGGTGAGCAGGTTGTTGAGGTCGGGGGCGCGCTCGCCGACCAGATGCGTGAAGACTTTGCGCTCCTCCTTGCCGGCGAGATACGGGCAAGGCGAGGGCGCGGTCAGGTAGAACTGCGGCGTGTCGCGTGGATGGTGCGTCAATTGTATTGCCAATTCGGTCCGGCCGTGGCGCCGGCTGCAACTTTCGCCTGTACGGCGGCGCGCGTCAAAGGGCGCGGGATTTAGGGTACGCGCCGCGCAAAACCTGCGCCCGCGCCTCGTTGTTCACCACCACCGTGCCGACGACGAAATCATGCAGCAGGCGCCGCCGCGCATTGAAGAAGCCGACCAGCAGGATCAATGGCGTCAGCACCGAGACCGAGATCCAGTAGGCGATGGCGTGCACGGCGCCGAGCAGGAAATAGGCGCGGGCGCCATACCAGGTGCGCATTTCCAGGTCCATCACCCGCATGCCGATGGTGGCGGAAGCCGGGCTGCCGAAGCAAAGGCCGTAGTAGACCAGCGCCCAGATCACGGTCGCCGGCGGCAACGCGTACCAGAGCGGCCAGTACAGCAGCCAGGCGAGCCCGAACGTCACCAGGCCCAGCATGAAGATGAACATGCAGATGAACAGCACCGGCAGCGCCAGCACGATCACGTCGATGCAGAATGCAATGGCGCGCCGCGGCAGCACACCGTCGAAATACTCCGGCTGCGTCACCGGGTCATAGGCGTGCGGCCGTACCTCGAAGGAGACGCCGATCCGCTTCGGCCCCGCGTCTGACATCGCCGTGCTCCCCTGCGGCCCCGAAGGCTGCGAAGATGGGAGCGAACCGGGCGGCGCGCAAGCGGCAGGCGTCCCTGCTACATCACCGCGGCGGCACCTTCCGTGCATGCCGACTTGAGAGGACTTTCGCCCTTGAGCATCACGCTCGCCGACATCCAGGCGGCCCGCACCACCATCGCAGGCGCGGTGCTGCGCACGCCGATGCTGCCGGCCTACCAGCTTTCGCAGCTCACCGGCGCCGAGGTTTTCGTGAAATACGAGAACCTGCAGGTGACCAATTCCTTCAAGGAGCGCGGTGCCCTCAACAAGCTCGCCTCGCTGTCGGCCGCCGAGCGCCGGCAAGGCGTGATCGCGATGTCGGCCGGCAACCACGCGCAGGCGGTCGCCTACCATTCCCGCCGGCTCGGCATTCCGGCCACCATCGTGATGCCGGTGACGACCCCGCTGGTGAAGGTGGCGGCGACCGAGGCGCACGGCGCCGTGGTGGTCCTGCACGGCCAGAGTGTCGAGGAGTCGCAGGCGCGCGTCGAGGCGCTCGCGGCTGAGCGGGGCTTGACGGTGGTGCATCCGTTCGACGATCCGCGGGTGATCGCCGGGCAGGGCACGCTGGCGCTGGAAATGCTGGAGGACCATCCCGGGCTCGACACGCTGATCATCCCGATCGGTGGCGGCGGGCTGATCTCCGGCATCGCCATCGCGGCGCGCGCGGTCCGGCCGCAGGTGGAGGTCGTCGGCGTGGAAGCCGCGCTCTACCCGTCGTTCCGCAACGCCCTCGACGGTGAGCCGCGGCCGATCGGCGGCCCGACGCTGGCCGAGGGCATCGCGGTCAAGAACGTCGGCCGGCTCACGCTGCCGCTCGTCCGCGAGCTCGTGTCCGACATCGTGCTGGTCGACGAGGCGCAGCTCGAACGCGCCGTCAACGCGTTCCTCACCCTGCAGAAGACCATCGCGGAAGGCGCGGGCGCGGCCGGGCTCGCCGCCATGCTGGCGCAGCCGGGGCGGTTCCGCGGCCGCACCGTCGGCCTCGTCCTGTGCGGCGGCAACATCGACCCGCGCATCCTCGCCTCCGTGATGGTGCGCGAGCTGCAGCGCGAGGAGCGCATCGTCTCGTTCCGGCTGACCATTCCGGATCGGCCGGGCGTGCTCGGCCATATCGCCACCCGGCTCGGCGAGCTCGACGCCAACATTCTCGGCGTCGACCACAAGCGCCTGTTTCTCGACGTGCCGGCCAAGGGCACGCGGCTCGACGTCACCATCGAGACGCGCGACCGCGCTCACGCCAACCGCATCATCGCCACGCTGGCGGCGGAAGGTTTTGAGCCGCTGCGGATCGAGGCCGGAGACGTGGAGTGATGCGCACGCGCTCGCCAGGGACGCGCAACGACGAAACGGAGATCAGACGCCGTGCTTCAGCTTTTCCGCCATGCGCGGCGCGAAGTAGGTGAGCACGCCGTCGGCGCCGGCGCGCTTGAACGCGGTGAGGCTCTCGATCATCGCCTTTTCGCCGTCGAGCCAGCCGTTCTGCGCCGCCGCCATGATCATCGCGTATTCGCCGGAGACCTGATAGGCGAAGGTCGGCATGCCGAACGCGTCCTTCACCCGCCGCACGATGTCGAGATACGGCAGGCCGGGCTTCACCATCACCATGTCGGCGCCTTCGGCGATATCGAGCTCGACCTCGCGCAGCGCCTCGTCGGAATTTCCCGGATCCATCTGGTAGGTGCGCTTGTCGCCGGTGAGGGTTCCGGACGAGCCGACCGCGTCGCGGAACGGGCCATAGAACGCCGACGCATACTTGGCCGCGTAGGCCATGATCTGCACGTCGAGATAGCCGGCATCGTCGAGCGCGGCACGGATCGCGCCGACGCGGCCGTCCATCATGTCGGACGGCGCGATGATGTCGCAGCCGGCTTCCGCCTGCACCAGCGCCTGGCGCACCAGCACGGCGACGGTCTCGTCGTTGACGATGACGCCGTCGCGCAGGAGGCCGTCGTGCCCGTGGCTGGTGTAAGGGTCGAGGGCGACATCGCAAA
>DASWSO010000816.1:0-11992 GCA_036402635.1 Xanthobacteraceae bacterium | reverse complement strand
GCAGCCGAACGAGTACTGCAAGCCTCAAGTTGCGGCGGCGCCCGCTCTCGCCGCAACCGCGCCCCGACCCGGCGTGCTGCTCTCGACGCCTCGTGCCCCCGGGGTCCCGTCGATCCGCGAGCGCGTGATGGAATAACCCTTGAACACGCAATCACCTGCTGGATGAACAAGCTGATCGCCTAGAAGTGACCGTGCACCACCTGGCGCGTGTGCTCGACCTGCGGGGCTTGCTCGAAGCAGTGGGCGACCAGCTTGCGCCATTCCTGGAAATCGGCGGAGCCGCGGAAGTCCACGGTGTGGTTCTCCAGCGTCTCCCATTTGACGAATAGCCGATAGCGGTTCGGGTGCTCCACCGAGCGCTGCAGCTCCATCCCCTTGCAGCCTTTCGCCCGCTGAAACAGCGGCACGGCCTTGTTCGCGCCGGCCTCGAACTCGCTCTCCATTCCGGGCTTGACGTCGATCTGCGCGATTTCGAGAACCATGGCGATCCTTTCCGGGTCCGTGTCGCTGCAACAGCGCTTCCGGCCCGATCTTGCGACGGCGCGCCCGCAACCTGCAAGCCGGCGCAAGACGCGCGCGCGCTACCTGCGGGCGAACGCGCGCGCAACGCAGCCGCACCCGCGCGATTTGCATTGGTCTCGGCCAAAAGGACCGGCTATCAACCGCCGGGGGTTCTTCCAGAAAAAATCTGACGAGGATGTTGAATGGGTGAGTTTGCGCTGGGCCAGTCGGTCGCTCGCTTCGAGGATCCGCGGCTGTTGCGCGGCGGCGGCCGCTATCTCGACGACGTGGTGCTGCCCGGCATGGCGCACGGCTATGTGCTGCGCTCGCCGCATGCCCATGCCCGCATCCGCTCGATCGACACCACCGCCGCCAAGGCGGCGCCGGGCGTGCTGCTGGTGCTGACCGGCGAGGATTGGGCCAAGTCCGGCTTCAGGAACCTGGCGGTGCCGGGCGACTTCAAGCGCGCCGACGGCAGCCAGAATTTTCGCCCGCCCTACCCGGCGCTGGTGCGCGACACCGTGCACTGGGTCGGCGACCACGTCGCCTTCGTGGTGGCCGAGACCTATCTGCAGGCGGTCGACGCCTCCGAGCTGATCGAGGTCGAGTACGAGTCGCTGCCGGCCATCACGTCGACCGAGCAGGCGATGAAGCCGGGCGCGCCGGCGGTGTGGGACGGCTGCCCCGACAACGTCTGCTTCGTCTACCGGATCGGCGACAAGGCCGCGACCGAAGCCGCCTTCGCCACGGCCGCGCACGTCGTCAAGCACCGCTTCGTGATCAACCGCGTCGCCGCGGTCAGCATGGAGCCGCGCGGCTCGATCGCCGACTACGATCCAAACGACGAGCGCTACACCGTCTACACCGCGATGCAGCGCCCGCACGCGTTCAAGACCGAGCTTTCCGAGATCGCCGGCGTGCCCGACAGCAAGGTGCGGGTGATCGGCGGCGACATCGGCGGCAGCTTCGGCATGAAGTCGGCGGTCTACAACGAGGTCCCGCTCACCATGCTGGCGTCGAAGCTGCTCGGCCGCCCGGTGAAGTGGCGCAGCACGCGCTCGGAAGCGTTCCTGAGCGACGCGCAGGCGCGCGACAATGTCACCGAGGCCGAGCTGGCGCTCGACCAGGACGGCACCTTCCTGGCGCTGAAGGTGCGGCCGGTGATCGCGGTCGGCGCGCAGCTGCAGGTCGGCATGCCGAACGCCACCGCGAATTTCGGCTCGCTGGTCGGCGTCTATCGCATCCCGGTGAGCTACGTCGACGCCGCCGCGGTGTTCACCCACACGCCGCCGGTGCGCCCGTATCGCGGCAACGGCCGGCCGGAAGCGGCCTACGTGATCGAGCGCATCGTCGACCTCGCGGCCGAGAAGCTCGGCGTCGACAAGGTCGAGCTGCGCCGGCGCAACCTGATCCCGTCGGCGGCGATGCCGTACAAGACCTCGCTCACCTTCACCTACGACTGCGGCGAGTTCGAAAAGAACATGGACATGGCGCTCAAGCTCGGCGACGCCACCGGGTTCGAGCAGCGCCGCGCCGAGTCCGAGAAGCGCGGCAAGCTGCGCGGCATCGGCCTCTCCAACAGCATCGAGCGCGCCGGCACCCGCGGCTTCGAGGGCGCCGAGATCCGCTTCGACCGCTCCGGCGCGGTGACGATGTATGCCGGCAGCGTGCACCACGGGCAGGGCCACGAGACGGTGTTCAAACAGGTGGTGTGCGACAAGCTCGGGCTCGACCCGAAGGAGGTGCACTACGTGCAGGGCGACACCGACCAGGTGTTCTTCAGCGACACCACCGGCGGCTCGCGCTCGGCCACGCTCGGCGGCTCGGCGTTCCTCACCGCGGCCGAGAAGGTGGTGAAGAAGGCGACCCGCATCGCCGCGCACCTGCTGGAAGTCACCCCCGACGACGTGAAGTTCGCCGACGGCATCTTCTCCAGCGCGAAAACCAACCGCACCATGACCATCAAGGAAGTGGCGCAGGCGTCGGTGGTGCTCACCAAGCTGCCGAAGGACGTCGAGGCCGGGCTGGCCGAGACCTCGGTGTTCCGCGTCGACGTGGAGAACTTCCCGAACGGCTGCCACATCTGCGAGGTGGAGATCGACCGCGACACCGGCGTCGCCGCGGTGGTGCGCTACACCGTGGTCGACGACGTCGGCACCGTGATGAACCCGATGCTGCTGCACGGGCAGATCCACGGCGGCGTGGTGCAGGGCATCGGCCAGATCCTCAAGGAGGACGTCCGCTTCGATGCGGAGGGGCAGATGCTCACCGGCTCGTTCATGGACTATCCGATGCCGCGCGCGCACGACCTCTGCCCGATCAAGGTGGAGGCGAACCCGGTGCCGACCAAGCAGAACCCGCTCGGCGTCAAAGGCGCCGGCGAGGCCGGCTGCGTCGGCGCGCTGCCGGCGGTGGCCAACGCCATCGTCGACGCGCTGGCGCAGTTCGGGGTCAGCCACATCGAGATGCCGGCGACCCCGGAGCGCATCTGGCGCGCCATGCAAAGCTGACGCATGATCCCCTGACGGCAACCGGAGGGGGCAATCATGCGCGACGGCACCTGCATTTCCCGGCGGCGGCTGCTGCAGATGGCGGCTGCCGCCGCGGTGGTGCCGCCGGCGCGCCGGGCGGGCGCCGCCACCGACTACCCGACCCGCCCGGTGAAAGTGCTGGTGCCGTATTCGCCCGGCGGCGGCGCCGACACGGTGAGCCGCATCCTGTTCGGCAAGCTGTCGGAGCTGTGGGGCCAGCAGTTCGTCATCGACAACCGCGGCGGCGGCGGCGGCACCATCGGGGCCGCGGTGGTCGCCAAGGCGGAGCGCGACGGCCACACCATCCTCTATGACGCCACCGCGTTCTCGGTGAACCCGTCGCTCTATGCGCGGCTGCCGTACGACACCGCCACCGATTTCCAGCCGGTCTTCCTCGCCTCGCTGGTGACCAACTTCCTCCTGGTCAACAACGGCGTCGAGGCCAAGACCGTCGCCGACGTCATCGCGCTCGCGAAGGCCTCGCCCAACGGGCTCGACTGGGCGTCGTCCGGCAACGGCTCGATGCAGCACCTGTGCATGGAAATGTTCCGCCACCAGGCCGGCATCAAGCTCAACCACATCCCGTATCGCGGCGGCGGACCGGCGCTCAACGACCTGATCGCCGGGCAGGTGAAGTTCTTCTTCTCCAATGCGTCATCCTCGCTCGGCCACGTGCAGTCCGGCACGCTGCGCGCGGTCGCGCATAGCGGACGCGGACGGCTCGCGTCGCTGCCCGACCTGCCGACCGTCGGCGAGACGCTGCCGGGCTTCGAGGCCTACGAGTGGAACGGCGTGTTCGCGCCCTCCGGCACGCCGGGCGAGATCGTGCAGAAGCTCAATGCCGGCCTCAACACGGTGATCCGGCAGCCGGATGTGGCCGAGCGGCTGCGCGGTCTCAACGTCGAGTTCCGCGCCAACACGCCGGAAGACTTCGGCGCCTTCGTCGCCGCCGAAATCGAGAAATGGGGCCGCGTCGTGCGCGACGCCAACATCAAGCTCGGGTGAGTCTCCAGATCCGAACGTCACCGCCGCGCCAGGTCCAACACCATGCGGGTGAGCTGGCCGTCCGCCGCGGCCAGCTCTTCCAAGATCGAGAAGTGGTCGTGGCCGGCGAGCGCGAACACGTCGGCGCGCAAGCCCCCCGCCTGCAGCGCGCGGCCGTAGTCTTCCGACTGCCGCCGCAGCTCCGGCAGCTCGTCGCCGCCATAAGCGATCGCGAGCGGCCCGGATCGCTGCGGCAGATGCCGGATCGGGCTCACCGCCTCGGCTTCCTGCGGCGTCATCCTGAGCTTCTCGTTGAGATAGTTGAGCCGGCACGGCTCCACGTCGTAGACGCCGCTGATCGCGAGCCCGGCATCGACTTCCGGCAGGTGCATCGCCATCGCGGTGAGATGGCCGCCGGCCGACCAGCCCGACACGATCAGGCCGCCGCGCGCGACCCGCAGGCGCTCGCCTTCCCGCCGCAGCCAGCGCACCGCCGCGCGGATCTCCTCGACGATGTCGGTCATCGTGGCGTCGGGCGCGAGCGTATAGCCGATGAACGCCATGTCGATGCCATGCGCCAGCGGCCCTTCGCCGAGGCAGCTGTAGAAATCCTTCTGGTTCCGCTGCCAGTAGCCGCCGTGGATGTAAACGAGCAGCGGCGCGTCCGGCGCCCCGCTGCGAAACAGGTCGAGCCGATTGCGCGGGCGCGGCCCGTAGGCGAGGTCGAGTTCGCCGCCGTGGCGCTCGCGAAACACGGCGCTACGTTGGGTCCACTCCGCCACCTTGGCGGCGCTGCCGGCGACCGCCGCGGAATTGTTGTAGGCGTCGTCGAGTTGCGGCCGGGTGAAGCCGCGCCAGACGATTTCGTTGTCCACTCTTGTCATCCGGTCATCCACCCCGTGCGCGTTGGCAGCCCGCCGGCGCGGCAGGCGCCGGCGGCCGGCCGATCATAGGGTGAGGCGCGGTGACGCCAAGCCGGGACGGCCCCGGAAGGGTGGCTGCGGCATTTTCCCGAGGGAGTTGCGGCGGAACGCGCCAGCGCTTATAGTCTTGGTTACACGATAAGACCGCCGTAGGAGGACGCCATGGCTTGGACCACCCCGACCCTCATCGAAATCTGCATCGGCCTCGAGATCAACGGCTACCTGCCGGCCGAGTTCTGATGCGCTGACCCCTTCCGGGGTCCTGGAATCGAAAACCGGCTCCTCGCGGAGCCGGTTTGTTTTTGGGGCGGCTGCTTTTGGGGCGGCTGCTTGCGCGCACCGGCCGCTCGCAATTGACAGGCCGGAGCGCGATCCTTATTACACCGGCAATCCCTTTAGCCGCAGTTGAAGGCTGGGCGGGCGCCCAGCGGGTCGAGATTCGTGTCATGAAAGTCCGTAATTCCCTCAAGTCCTTGCGCAGCCGCCACCGCAACAACCGGCTGGTCCGGCGGAAGGGCCGCGTGTACGTGATCAACAAGGTGCAGCGCCGTTTCAAGGCCCGCCAGGGCTGAGCGGCCGCCGGAACGCCATCACCGGGATTTGCATTGCATCGTTGCACGGCGCTTTTGCGCCGCGGCGTGCGTTTCGGTACAATGCGCTCATGATTTGCCGGCCGCATCGGCACCGCCCTCCCCTGCTCAGCGCGGGCCTCGTCGGCCTGCTGCTTGTGCTGCCTGTCGCCGGCTGGGGCCAGGGCGCGCCACGCGAGCGCGCCGCGCCGGAGGCCAGGCCTTCGCCTGAAGCGAAGCCCTCCCCCGAGGCGAAGCCTTCCCCTGAGGCAAAACACCCGCGCCCGGGGCAGGACCGCAGCCAGAACCTCGAGTTCCTGTTCGGCGCGCTGAAAGCCGCGCCCGACGCCGGCAGCGCCAAGCTGGTCGAGAACCGCATCCAGGCGCTCTGGCTCAATTCCGGCAGCGACACCGCCGACCTGCTGATGGGCCGCGCCAAGGCGGCGATCGACGGCAACGACGTCGATCTGGCGATCCGGCTGCTCGACGCGGTGGTGGAGATCAAGCCCGACTTCGTCGAAGGGTGGAACCGGCGCGCCACGCTGTTCTTCATGAAGAACGAATATGCCCGCGCCATCGAGGACATCCGCCAGGTGCTGGCGCGCGAGCCGCGGCATTTCGGAGCGCTCGCCGGCCTCGGCATGATCCTCAACGAGTTCGGCGACGACAAGCGCGCGCTGGAGATCTTCCGCAAGGCGCTGGACGTGCATCCGCACCTGCCGCGCATCCCCGACATGATCAAGTCGCTGACCGAGAAGGTCGACGGCCGCGACATCTGAGCGAGCGGCACTCTCTCGACAAACACCGCTCGACAAACACAGCCGTCATGCCGGCGCTTGTCGCGGCATCCACGTCCTGACAGGGCGTCGTGTCGCCGCGTGCGCGAAGGCGCTTGCCGCTCGCGCATCCGGCATGCCACATAAAACCGCTTCCCTTGGGATCGGTCGGAAATGGCGGGCTCGGATGCGCAGGGCGGTGTGGCGGCGCCGCTCCGCGAAGGCGACAAGGATCGGCTCATCGCCGACCTGCACCGCCGCGTCGACGAGCTGACCGCCGCGCTGGCCGCGCGCGACAATTTTCTCACCATCGCGGCGCACGAGCTGCGCAACCCGATGACGCCGATCATCGGCCAGGTGCAGCGGCTGCGCCGGCAGGTCACGCTGCGCGCCTGCTCGCTGGAAGAGGTCGAGCGCAGCATCGGCCTGATCCACTGGCTGATCGAGCTCTACCTCAAGCGCGCCACCACGCTGCTGGACGTCTCCCGCATCACCACCGGCAAGCTGCGCCTGGAAATCAGCGACGTGATGGTGCCGGATCTGGTGCGCGGGCTGACCGCGATGCTGGAGCCGGCGGTGCAGCATGTCGGCTCGACGCTGACGGTCGCGGTCGAGGAAGGCCTGGTGGTGCGCGTCGACCGGCTCGCGCTCGAGCAGATCCTCGACAACCTGCTGCTCAACGCCATCAAGTACGGCAACGGCAAGCCGATCGAGGTGGCCGCGTTCTCGGACCGCGAGAGCTTCCGGCTGCAGGTGCGCGACAACGGCATCGGCATGTCGCAGGCGGATCAGCAGCGCATCTTCGAGCCGTTCGAGCGGGCGATCGCCTACGACACCGCGGCTGGCTTCGGCGTCGGCCTCTGGGTCGTGCGCCAGCTGGTGGATGCGATGGCCGGCAGCATCCGCATCGAGAGCACGCCCGATGTCGGCACCACCTTCACCGTGACGCTTCCAAGAAATGTGATGCAAGAACCATGAGCATGAGCGGGACAGAACGCGCGCCGGAGCGGATGCCGACCGGCGTTCCGGGATTGGATTCGATCCTCAAGGGCGGCGTGCTGCGCGGTGGACTCTACATCGTGCAGGGGGTGCCGGGCAGCGGCAAGACCATTCTGGGCAACCAGATCTGCTTCAACCAGGCGGCGCACGGCGGGCGGGCGCTGTACGTGACGCTGCTGGCCGAGACGCATTCGCGCATGCTGGCGCATATCGGGCAGCTCGGCTTCTTCGAGCAGGACGCCGTGCCGGACCGCGTCGCCTATATCGGTGCCTTCCGGACGCTGGAAGAGAGCGGGATGCGCGGGCTGCTCGATCTCATCCGGCAGGAAATCCGTGCGCGGCAGGCGAGCGTGGTGGTGCTCGACGGACTGGCCACGGTCGGCGAGAGCGCGTCGTCCGATCTCGAATTGAAGAAGTTCGTGCACGAGCTGCAGACGCAGGCGGTGTTCGCGCATTGCACGATGTTTCTGTTGACCAGCGGCATCAAGGCGCCGCTGTCGATCTCGCCCGAATACACGATGGTCGACGGGCTGATCGAGCTGAAGACCCGGATGTTCGGCCACAGCGCCCAGCGCGAGCTGCAGGTGCACAAGCTGCGCGGCTCCGACTACGTCAGCGGCGAGCACGCGTTCCGGATCGCCGACAGCGGCGTCGTGGTGTTCCCGCGCGTCGAGGCGGTTCTGGCGGACCCGAGCCGGTGCGATCGCGCCGACGGCGACAAGGTCTCGACCGGCAACGCCACGCTCGACCACATGATGGGCGGCGGCCCGGACCGCCACTCCGTCACGGTCGTGCTCGGGCCGGCCGGCAGCGGCAAGACCACCGTGGGGATGCAGTTCCTCGGCGCCGTCGAGCGCGACGAGCCGGCGCTGCTGTTCGGGTTCCACGAGAACCCGACGGCGCTGCGGATCAAATCGTCCGCGCTGAAACTGCGGCTGAACGAGCTGATCGAGCAGGGCCGGCTCGAAGTGATGTGGCAGCCCTCCACCGAGGGCTCGGTCGACGAGGTCTGCCACCGGCTGCTCGATGCGCTGCGGGCCCGCAAGGTGCGGCGGCTTTTCCTCGACGGCATCGAGGGCTTCGAGCGGCTCGGCTTCGACCGGTCCCGGCTGGAGAACCTTGCCTCGGCGTTGTGCAACGAACTCCGCGGGTTGAGCGTTACGTCCTTCATAACGGCCGAGACGGCATTATCCGGGATCGTCCCGGGACAAACGCTCGCCGGCCTTGCACTGGAGGGACTGTCCCCGATCGCCGAGAACATCCTGGTGCTTCGGCTTGCGGCCGTGCGCGCGGAGATTCATCGGCTCATCGGGGTCATCAAGGCGCGCGACAGCCGGATCGACATGCGCCTGCGGCGCTTCGAGATCGTCGAGGGCGGCTTGTCGATCGAACAGGATTTTGGCACCGCCGACGCGGTGCTGCGCGAGCTTTCGCAACAAGCGCATGGGCTGTCGGCTCGCTCTGCGGGTGAGAGCCTCGGCGGAGGCTGAAAGTGAAGACCGTTCTGGTCGTCGAAGACGAATGGGCGATCGCGGACTGGCTGAGCGCGGTGCTCGGTGACCAGGGTTACTCCGTGCTGGTCGCCAACAATGGCCGCCAGGCGCTGGAACTGCTGCGCGACCATAAGCCGGACCTCGTCATCACCGACTTCATGATGCCGGTGATGGACGGGCCGGCGCTGCTGCGCGCAATGAAGCTCGATGGCGTCGCGCACACGCCGGTGATCGTGATGAGCTCGCTGCCGGAGGCGACGGTGGCGGAACGCTGCGAAGGCTACCGGCTGTTCGTGCGCAAGCCGTTCCGCGAGGCCGACCTGCTGCGGGCGCTGGAGCAGGTGTGGAGCGCGCCGGGCTGAGGCAGTTCCGCCTGCAATTGAATCACTCCGGTGTCATGCTCGCGAAGCCATAAGCCGACACTTCAGTCGACCGCACGCTACGCTTCGCCGGAGGCGTCGCTGCCGACGAAGGCGATGCGCACCATGTTGGTCGCGCCCGGCGTTCCGAGCGGCACGCCGGCGACCACGATGATGCGCTGTCCGGCCTTGGCGAAGTTGTCGCTGAACGCGATGCGGCAGGCGCGGTTGACCATGTCGTCCTGGTCGTGCGCGTCTTCGGCGACCACGCAGTGCACGCCCCACACGAGCGACAGCCGCCGCCCGGTCGATTCGTTCGGCGAAATGGCGACGATCGGCAGGTTCGGCCGCTCGCGCGCCACCCGCAGGCCGGTGGAACCGGAAAACGTCCAGCACACCACCGAGGCGAGATCGAGCGTCTCGCCGATCTGCCGCGCCGCCGCCGCGATCGCGTCGGCGCCGGTCGCCTCCGGGTCGGAGCGCGACGACTGGATGATGCTGCGGTAGGTCGGATCGCGCTCCACCTCCTCGGCGATGCGGTTCATGGTCATCACCGCCTCGACCGGGAACTGCCCGGACGCGGACTCGGCCGACAGCATGACGGCGTCGGCGCCTTCGTAGATCGCGGTGGCGACGTCGGAGACTTCCGCGCGCGTCGGCACCGGATTCGAGATCATTGATTCCAGCATCTGGGTGGCGACGATCACCGGCTTGCCGGAACGCCGCGCCGCGCGCGTCAGCTGCTTCTGGATCGCCGGCACCTTCTCCAGCGGCATCTCGACCCCGAGATCGCCGCGCGCCACCATGATGGCGTCGGCGATGTCGAGGATCTCCGCCATCTGCGTCACCGCCTGCGGCTTCTCGATCTTCGCCATTACGGCGGCGCGGCCGCGGGTGATCTTCTTGGCCTGGGCGATGTCGTCG
Organism: Xanthobacteraceae bacterium; assembly: GCA_036402635.1. GTDB lineage: Bacteria > Pseudomonadota > Alphaproteobacteria > Rhizobiales > Xanthobacteraceae > DASWSO01. The sequence continues at coordinate 1,933 of DASWSO010000816.1, read as the reverse complement.
GCGCGCTGGATGAACGACAGCGCCACCCAGTCGACGCCGACATTGAGCCCGGCTTCCAGATCCGACAGATCCTTCGGCGTCAGCGCCGAGAACGGCACCACCGTGTCGGGCAGGCTGACGCCCTTGCGGTTGGAGAGCTTGCCGCCGACCTCGACCCGCGTCACCGCGCGCGTCGAGCTCGCTTCCGTGGTGGTGAGCCGCACCTTGCCGTCGTCCAGCAGCATCGTGTCGCCGGGCGCCAGCGCGGCGAGGATCTCCGGATGCGGCAGGAAAACGCGCTGCGCGTCGCCCGGTGCCGGGTCGCTGTCGAGCACGAACTGGTCGCCATTGGCGACCATCGCGGAATCGCCGGCGAAGCTGCCGATGCGAAGCTTCGGCCCCTGCAGGTCGAGCAGCACGCCGATCGGCCGGCCGTAAGCCGCCTCGGTGGCGCGGATCATCCCGATCAATTCACGCATCCGCTCGTGCGTGGTGTGGCTCATGTTGATGCGAAAAACGTCGGCGCCCGCCTCGAACAGGCGGGCGATCATCGCGGCATCGCCGGATGCGGGGCCGAGCGTGGCGACGATCTTGGCGCGGCGCTGACGTCTCATTGCGGAACTCCGGGCGGCGGCGAGGCAGCGGGCGCGCGGGTGCGGCCGCTCGCGTCGGGCCCTTGCGGGCCGGGCTGCAGCGGCCGCGCCGGAGCCTGCTCGGTCGATTCGGTGAGCTGCACCGTCCAGGAGCGCTGCTCGCCGGTATCGACCTCGAAGAAGCCGGTGCGGTCGAAGCCGCGGGCGAGGCAGTCCTCGATGCCGCGGATGGTGAACTCCTTGTCGCGCGAGCACATGAACGCCTTGCCGGACCATTCGCCGCCGCGATCGTAGTCGACCGCATAAATGTAATAGAAACGCGACGCCAGCTGGCCCCGGATGATGGTCTCGCAGCTGCGCGAGGACAGGTTCCACCAGCCCTCGGTGGCCCAGCCCTCGCCGTCCTTGTAACCGACCGCGATGCCGACCCGGCTGCCGGTATTGTTGCAGAGCCGGAAATCCGCCAGCGCGGAGCTGCCCTCAGCGAGCAGCATGGCGCAGCCCAGGGCGAACGCCGCGGCCAGCAGGCCGCAGGTGCGTGGCGGCGCGGCAAGTGCCGGGCGTTGATTCGATCGCACGATGCGCGACATGCGACGGTGCTTCGGCTTCCTGCTGCCTGCCTCTCACGCTGGATCCACGAGTATCGCGCGAAAGTCGTTCACGTTGGTGTGCGTCGGTCCAGGCGTCAACAAGCCGCCGACTCGCTGGAAGAACGGGGTGGCGTTGTTGTCGGCAAGGAACACGGCCGTATCGAGGCCGAGCGCGCGGGCGCGCGCCGCGGTGGTTCCGTCCGCGATGGCGCCGGCGGGATCGTCGGCGCTGCCGCTGCCGCCATCGGTGCCGTCGGTGTCGCCCGCCAGCACGGTGATCCCGGTGGTGCCGTCGAGCGCCGCCGCGGCGGCCAGCACGTATTCCTGATTCGGCCCGCCCTGGCCCTGCCCCCGCATCGTCACCGTCAGCTCGCCGCCGGACAGGATGATGCAGCGCCGTCCGTTCGCCTGCTGCGCGCGCGCCAGGGCGACGTGCGCCGCCGCCACCTCCCTCGCCTCCCCTTCCACCCGGTCGCCGAGCAGGACCGGCTCGTAGCCGGCCGCCTGCACGGCCGCCGCAGCCGCCGCCAGCGCATCGGCCGGGCGGGCGATCAGGCCGAAGCTCGAGCCGGCGAACGCCGGATCGCCCGGCTTCGGGCTCTCGTTGGCCGGGTCGGCAAGCGCACGGCTGACCGCAGCCGGCACCTCCAGCGCGTACTTGGCCAGGATCGCCCGCGCGTCGGCGAGCGTGGACGGGTCCGGCACGGTCGGGCCGGAGCCGATCACCGCCGGATCGTCGGCCGGAACGTCGGAGATCGCCAGCGTCACCAC
>DASWSO010000815.1:0-2487 GCA_036402635.1 Xanthobacteraceae bacterium | reverse complement strand
GGCGCCTGGGAATCGGTGGCGCGGCATTTCCGCGAGATGAATGTCGACATCGGCAAGACGCCGTTCACGGTCGCGGGCGTCGGCGACATGTCGGGCGACGTGTTCGGCAATGGCATGCTGCGCGAGCACACGATCCGGCTGGTTGCGGCCTTCGACCACCGCGACATCTTCATCGACCCGGATCCCGACGCCGAGACGAGCTTCGCCGAGCGCGCGCGGCTGTTCGCGCTGCCGCGATCGAGCTGGCAGGACTACGACAAGGCTAAGATCTCGGCCGGCGGCGGCGTCTACGCGCGCAGCCTGAAGGAGATCACGCTGTCGGAGGCGGCGCAGACGATGCTCGGCCTGCCGCAGCCGAAGGCGACGCCGCATCAGGTGATGCGGGCGATCCTGAAGCTGCCGGTGGACCTGCTGTGGTTCGGCGGCATCGGCACCTATGTGCGCGCCTCGACCGAGCCGGATGAGGCCGCCGGCGACCGTGCCAATGATCCGATCCGCGCCGCCGGCGCCGAGCTGCAGTGCAAGGTGATCGGCGAGGGCGCCAACCTCGGCATGACGCAGCGCGGCCGCATCGAGGCGGCGCAGCGCGGCATCCGCCTCAACACCGACGCGATCGACAACTCGGCCGGCGTCAACACCTCCGACGTCGAGGTGAACATCAAGATCGCGCTCAGCACCCCGGTGCGCGAGGGCACGCTGACGCTGGCCGCGCGCAACACGCTGCTCGCCGCCATGACGGACGAGGTGGCCGCGCTGGTGCTGCGCAACAACTACCTGCAGACGCTGGCGCTCTCGCTGGCGGAGCGACGGGGGCTGGAAGACCTCGGGTTCCAGCAGCGGCTGATGCAGACGCTGGAAGCGGCTGGACAGCTCGACCGAAAGATCGAGTTCCTGCCCGACGACATGGAGCTGGCCGAACGGCGGCGGCGCAACCAGCCGCTGACGCGGCCGGAGCTCGCGGTGCTGCTCGCCTATGCGAAGCTCACGCTCTACGGCGAACTGCTCGATACCGCGGTTCCGGACGACCCCTATCTCGGCCGCGAGCTCGGCCGCTACTTCCCGAAGCAGCTCGGCGAGCAGTTTCCCGATGCGCTGGCGACGCATCGGCTGCGCCGCGAAATCATCGCGACGCAGCTCTCCAATTCGATGATCAACCGCGGCGGGCCGACGCTGGTGGTGCGCATCGCCGACCAGACCGGGGCCGCGGCGGACCGCATCGCCTTCGCGTTCGCGGCGGTGCGCGACAGCTACCGCATGACGGGGCTCAACGGCGCCATCGACGCGCTCGATGCGAAGATCGACGGCAAGCTGCAGCTCGGCCTCTACGCCGCCGTGCAGGACCTGCTGCTCGACCGCCTGGTGTGGTTCCTGCGCCATGTCGACTTCACGCAAGGCCTCGCCGGCATCGTCGCGCATTACGAGCAGGGGATCGAGGCGGTGCGCTCCGCGCTCGCCGGCGCGCTCCCCGCCCCGGAGCGCGAGGCGCGCGACGCGCATGCGGCGGAGCTCGCCCGTGGCGGCGTGCCGGAAGACCTTGCGCGCACCTTGGCAGACCTGCGGCCGCTCGCTGCGGCGCCCGACATCGTGCTGGTGGCGGACCGCACCGGCAAGCCGATAGCCGAGGTCGCCGCCACCTATTTCGCCGCCGGCTCGTTCTTCGGCCTGGAGCGCATCCGCGCGCCGGCCCGGGCGATCGCGGTGACGGACTACTTCGACCGCCTGGCGCTCGACCGCGCGCTCGATTCGATCGCGGAAGCCGAGCGACGCATCACCGCCGAGATGGTTGGCGACGGCGCGGCCGGCGCCGCCGCGGTGGAGGCGTGGATCAAGCCGCGCGCCGGCGAGGTGGCGCGCATCCGCACCGCGGTGGACGAGATCGCCGGTTCCGCCATGACGATCTCGAAGCTCGCGGTGGCCGCCAGCCTGGTCGGCGATCTGGTCAAGCAGTAATCGTTCTGAACGCCGGGCCGCGCCCTTCGAGACGCGCTTGGCAGGCGCTCCTCAGGCTGAGGGGATCGCGTAACTGATCGTGGAAACAGGCGCGGCGGGCGCGACCTCCAGCAGTCCTGCCACCGCGTGGGTGACATCCCGCAGCTCGTTGAGCAGCCGCAGCCGGTTCTCGCGCCGGTCGGCGGCCGGCACGTTCACGGTGACTTCCCGGAAGAACGAGTCGATGAACGGCCGCAGCGTAGCGAGCGCGTGCACGGCCTGCTCGAAGTCGCCGCGCGCGAGCGCCACGGTCGCTTCGTGGCGCGCGGCCGCGATGCACACCGCCAGCTCGCGCTCCTCCTTCTGCAGGTAGAGGCGCGGGTTCGGCTTGCCGTGGTACATGCGGCCGTCCCGGTCCTCCTCGATGCCGACAATGCTGCTGGCGCGCTTGTAGCCGGCCAGCAGGTCGCGGCCTTCGTCGGTGCTCAGAAAATCGCGCAGCACGTCCGCGCGTTGTCGTCCCGGCATGCCGCCTGCCTTACGCCCCCGCGTTGCAGT
>DASWSO010000814.1:0-4321 GCA_036402635.1 Xanthobacteraceae bacterium | reverse complement strand
TCCGGCGGCGGCTCGCCGTCGATCGGCAGCGTCGGCGAATTCCCGATGCTGACCGAGTATCGCGCCGGCACCTACATCTACAACGACGTGATGCAGGTCACGACCGGCGCCGTTGCATGGAACGACTGCGCCATGAAGGTGCGCGTCACCGTGGTCAGCCGACCCACCGACGACCGCGCCATCCTGGACGCCGGCTCCAAGGTGCTCACCCACGACCAGTACTTCGCCAAGGGCTACGGCCGCATCGTTGAATACCCGGAGGCGCAGATCAGCGGCTTCTCGGAAGAGCACGGGCATGTCGACCTGTCCGCCAGCGCGCGCAAGCCGAAGGTCGGCGAGGTCGTGAACGTGATCCCGAACCATTGCTGCGTCGTCACCAACATGGTGGACGAAGTCCATGGCGTGCGCGGCGGCAGGGTGGAGGTCACCTGGCCGGTGGCGGCGCGCGGCAAGGTGCGGTAGCCACCGCGCGTTCAGTTGCTCTTGATGCCGGCGCGTTCGACGATCTCGCGCCACATCGGCACCTCGCGGGCGATGCGGGCGCGCAACTGCTCGGGGCCCTCGTAGGCCACCGCGAAGCTTGCTTTCAGCATCTTCTCGCGCACGTCCGGCTTGCGCATGATCAGCTCGACCTCCTTGGCCAGGCGGTCGACGATCTCCTGCGGCGTCCCGGTGGGCGCAAGCAGCATCTGGGTCGTTTCCACCACCGCGTCGGCAATTCCGGCCTGCGCCATGGTGGGGACGTCAGGCAGGTCCGGCCAGCGCTCGCTGCCGGTCTGCACCAGCGCGCGCAACGTTCCCGATTGGATATGACCGATGAGGCCGGCGACGTTGACCGAGCCGATCTCGGTCGTGCCCGCGATCACCGCCTGCGCGGCGGGGGCGGCGCCGGAATACGGAACGTGTACGAGTTCGGTTTGCGTGCGCAGTTTCAACAGCTCGACCGCGAGCTGCGACACGCTGCCGAGCCCCGGGCTGGCGAAATTGATCTTGCCGGGACTGGCTTTAGCCTTGGCGATCAGGTCCGGAAGGTCGCGGATGCCGGAATCCGGACGGGTCAGGATGACGTTGGGAGATGCTCCCAGATATGCGATCGGTGCAAAATCCCGGATCGGATCGTAGGCGACCTTGCCGACGCTCGGATTGATCAGCACCACCCCGGAGGCGACCACCAGCGTATAGCCGTCGGGAGCCGCCCGCGCCGCCGCCGCAAGCCCGATATTGCCGTTGGCGCCCGGGCGGTTCTCCACGATCACGTTCTGCCCGAGCACCGGCGCGAGCTCCTGCGCGATCAGCCGGCCGAGCAGGTCGTTGGAGCCGCCGGGCGCGAAATGCACCAGGATGGTGATCGGGCGGTCCGGCCAGGCGGCACGGGCCGCGCCCAAGGGAGAGCCAAGAAGCACAGCGGCCGCCACCAAGGCCGTTGCGACGCACCGGCCGAACCCGGCCAACAAGCCTGCCATCGTGTCCTCCCTCTTTGCAGCGCCTCAGGCGGTGTCGGCGGTTCCTTTCGCGCGGCCGAACGGCGCCGCCTCCTCCTGGAAAAGCTCCAGCACGGCGCCCGGTCCGGACTCGTCGCGCAAGCCGACCGTGAGCATCGGCCCATTGGTGGTGCGCACATTGGCGAGCCGCCGCGGCTTCCACTCGGCCTGCCCGAGCACGTGGCGGATGGTGGTGATCTCCTCGACCACGCCCTCGCGCACGCGCTCCGGCGTGAACTTGGCGCCATGGCACTGCGGGCACAGCAGCCGCTCGGGAAACACCGGGGTGCCGCAGCCGTCGCAGCGGAAAATCTGCACGCCGTCCGTCATGATGCGCGCTCCAGCACGGCGGCGGCGGCGGTGCCGCCGTAGCGATACATGGTCATCCCGTATCCGGTGGCGATGGCGTGCCGCGCATTCGGCACCTGCCGCTCCCCGGCCCGCCCCTGCAGCTGCAACACGGCCTCCGATATCCCGTTGAGTCCGCCCGCCGGGCCGCCCGGCTGGCCGGCCGACATCATGCCGCCCCAGGTGTTGACCGGAAAACGGCGCGGCGCGATCGTCTCGCGCACATAGCGCTTGAGGTCGTTGCCGGGGATCATTCCGAGGTCGTTGAGCTGCGCCAGCACCATCGCGGGATAATCGTCGTAAACGCTGGCGACGTCGATATCCTGCGGGCCGACGCCGGCGGCGTTCCAGAACTCGTCCGCGAACGTCACGATGCCGGTCTGCAGACCGTCGCCGGCCTGGTTATCATAGTTGAAGCTGTTGCGGATCGCGCGCACCCGCACCCGGGCGCGGCCCGCCGGCGTCCGGTCCGGATGCGCCAGGATGATCGCCTGCGCGCCCGCGATCACCGGCACGCAGTCGAAGCGGGTGAGCGGATCGGCCACCATCGGGGCGGCGAGATATTCCTCCATGGTGAGCGGCGCGCGGTAGACGGCGTTGGGATTCATCGCCGCCCACTGGCGCTGCGCGATCGCCATGTGCCCGTAGTCGGATTTCTCCAGCCCGTAGGCGTTCATCTGCCGCGTGGTCACCAGCGAATAGACGCCGTTCGGCCCGCCGTGTCCGAGCGGCGCCAGATGCTCGCGCGTCGCGATGTTGTAGTTCGCCGCGATCTTGGCGTAGCCGCCGAGCCCGGTGGCGTCGCCCGCGGTGATCAGGATCGCCTTGGCGGCGCCGGTCTCGATGCCGCGCAGCGCGTGCCCCAGCATGTTCATCGCAGAGGAGCCACCGTTGGTATCCTGCAGGATCCAGCGCAGCGGCAAGCCCAGCCGCCAGGCGAGATCGACCGCGGTGTCGGGCGCGAGCGAGAACGACGTGACCGCCATCCCGTCGATCTCACTGGCGTCGATCTCGGCGTCGCGCAGCGCCGCCACGACGGCATCGCGGATAAAGGTGTGGGTCGACTGGCCCGGTTCCGGGCGCCGCGTGTAGGTCGACTGGCCTACGCCGATGATGGCGGCGTCCATTTACGGTTCTTCCTTTCCTGAGATATTCGGGAGAACGCGCGCAAGAGCCTTGCGAGGTCGCGTTCATGCGAAGGGTCAGCGGCACAGTCTTAGCCCGGGTCGACCGGTGAGCCAATGCCGCATGCTGATGCTCACATTTGAAGGCCGCTGAGAACGGACCAGGTGCGTTACCGAGCTGGTTCGCGTGGCGGTAGCCGAACGACGGACATGCGAGCGGTGCTGAGAATGGAAGTTGCCTCGAAGCTCAGTTGGTGCTCCCCGACCACGATCGCGGTGGTTCTGTCGGAGGGCAATGCGGATAACGGGATCGCTGCGCCGGGCTCGGCGAAATGGGCCTGCGCACCGGGACTATCCAGTTGGAACAGCACTCGGAACACCTGTGGCCCGTCCGACCCGATCACGATGGTGCGGGCAACCTCTGCCTCAAGGTAGAGGCGGGCGAGCCGACCGCTGCGATCGATAGGTTCGTTCGCGAGCACATGGTGCCGCTGCAACTGCAGCGCATGAAAGCCGGACGTTGCCACCGCCAGCGGCGCAAACACAAAGAGATACGTTGCGATGCCCAGCTTTGGCCGCCACGCAAACGCAGCCAAAGCGGCCGCGCTCAACCCGACTAAGAGATAAAACGGCCTTCGGCCTCCCGCGAGCGATGCGAGCTCAGGGCTGTCCACGAAGTTTGCTTTATATTCGAGCGGAAGCCGCCATGCGGCGAGCGCGAGCAGCGCGCCAAATGCCGCCACGAGCGCAAGGCGGCTGCGCCCCGCATCCGTGCGCGGCAACTGGACCGTCAAGAATCCGGCCGCAAGCACGAACAACAGAGGAAACACAAAGCTGTAGTACCGGAAGTGAACCCGATCGATGGTCTCCAGCGCGGAGGCTCCTGCAATCGTGGCGGTAAAGCAGGCCACGATCACCACGTGCACCGACAGAACCGCGACAGTGAGCCAAGCCGCTCTTCGCAACATGTGCCCCGGCTTGAGCCCGCAGCAGAGAATGACCGCGCATAGCGGTGTGGAAAACAGCAACGCGATGCCAAGCAGCTGGAGGTACAGCGAGTACGCCACCGGCCATATCAATTTCACCCATCGAGCAAAGGTCATATCTGCCAGCAGCGGCGTATAGGCCGACCCGAACGGCCACGCGGCAGCCGGCCCGGCGGTCCAATATCCGAGCAGCATCCGCGCTGCGAGAAACGCCATGGCGAAAATCGCCGCGGCCAGAACAGTCCTGTTGCGGACGTCCTTGGTCTCCGCACAGATCGCCATGCCGCCGTAAAACACGAGAATGCCTGTGAACAGGAAAACACCATGCGCTTTGACAAGCGACATGACCGCGAGAAGGCTGCCAAAATAAGCCGCATAAAGG
>DASWSO010000813.1:0-2801 GCA_036402635.1 Xanthobacteraceae bacterium | reverse complement strand
CGGCGAGGTGGTCTGCGTGATCGGGTCCAATGGCGCCGGCAAGACCACCTGCCTGCGCTGCCTTTCGGGCATCGTGCCAGTGACGAGCGGAACCGTCGCGGTGGACGGTCGCGATCTCACCGGCACCACGCCAAGCGATTTCGTGCGCGCCGGCGTCGCGCACGTGCCGGAGGGACGCCGGCTGTTCGCCGCCATGAGCGTGCACGACAACCTGCTGATGGGCGCCTATCTGCGCGACGACAAAGCGAGGATCGCATCCGACCTGGATCGCGTCTATGCGATGTTCCCGATCCTCGCCGACCGGCGCCGGCAGGACGCCGGCACACTCTCGGGCGGCGAGCAGCAGATGTGCGCCATCGGCCGCGGCCTGATGGCGCGGCCGAGCCTGCTGATGATCGACGAGCTTTCGCTCGGGTTGGCGCCGCGCGTGGTCGAGACCCTTTCCGAGAGCCTGCGCGCGATCAACCAGGGCGGCGTCGCCATCCTGCTGGTGGAGCAGGACGTGATGAATGCGCTGGAGCTTTCCGACCGCGCGTTCGTGATCGACCGCGGTCGCGTCACGGCGTCGGGCCGGTCCGCCGAGCTCGCGCGCGATCCCGCCATTCGCGAAGCCTTCATGGGCCTCGCCTGATTTGAAGGAAGCAAAGATGAGCACCAGCACGTTCGAACCCGGCGGATACCGTTTCATCCCGGCGGTGTTTCAGTATTCCGGCGGCGCCGCTGCGCTGTCCGGCCACGAGATCGTGCGAGTGACGTTCCGGGAGCCGGTGCGGCTCGAAGAGGGGTTCCGCCGCATCGAGCAGATCATCGGCGCGGCCGGGCGCCCGCTCACCGCCTTCTGTGCCTGCGAGCTGCGCTCGCCCGCGCCCTTCACCGAAGCCGGCTTCAAGGCCTTCAACGAGATCTACGTCACGACGCTGACGCGCTGGGGCATCTACGATGGCGGCGCCATCAATCCGGTTGCGCGCAGCAACGTCTGTCCGGAGATCGATCCCCCGGCGGAGCCGTCATTCCACGCCTTTGCCTACACCGTGAAGGCGGAGAATGCCGCGCCGTCGTTCGTCGTTGCCGGCAGCGGCGAGGCGCTGGAAGGCAAAGGCAACTACCGCGACCACATCGTGCGGCGCGGCGACGTCAGTCCCGACGGGCTGCGCGAGAAGGCCCGTTACGTGCTCGGCGAGATGGAGCGGCGCATGGGCGCGTTCGGCTTCGGCTGGAACGACGCAACCGCTGCGCAGCTCTACACTGTGCACGACATCTTCCCGTTTCTTGCCGACGAGATCGTGCGGCGCCGCGCCGCCCGCTCCGGGCTGACGTGGCATTTCTGCCGGCCGCCCGTAGTCGAGCTCGAGTACGAGATGGACTGCCGCGGCTGCGCGCGGGAGCTGGTGGTTTGATAACGGAATTCGACCGCCGATCGCGCTCGCCGCTCGTTCCTGGTTCAGCCCACCTCGGCCGACAGCGTAATGTCGGCCTTGAGCACGCGCGAGACCGGGCACGTCGCCTTGGCATCCTCGGCGAGCTTCATGAACTCGTCGCGCGCAAGGCCCGGCACCTTGGCTTTGAGGTTCAGCGCCACCGCGGCGATCGTCCAGCCGCCGCCTTCCTGCACGAGCGACACTTCGGCGCTGGTGGTCAGGCTCTCGGGCGGGTGGCCGGCGCCGCTCAGCTTGAACGCGAGCGCCATCGTGAAACAGCCGGCATGGGCCGCCGCGATCAGCTCCTCCGGATTAGTGCCCTTGCCGTCCTCGAAGCGGGTGTTGAAGCCGTATGGCGTCTGCGAAAGCACGCCGCTGCCGGTGGTGAGGGCGCCCTTTCCTTCCTTGCCGGAGCCGGACCACTGCGCCTCGGCTTTGCGTTTGATCGTCGCCATGGTGGTTGCCTCGCTTACAAATTGAATGCCTCACGCGAGCACGCCTTTACGACGCGTGCAAGAGGTCGACGGCTCGCTTGGCTTGCGCTAACTGTGCAGCAACCGGAGGAAGCGCAATGAAAAACTTCGTTCGAGTTCTGTTCGCAGCAGCGATCCTGGCCTCGCTTGCCGGCGCACCCGCGACAGCCCAGTCGAATTTCCCACAGCGCGAGATCACCTTCGTTGTGCCCTGGAACGCAGGCGGATCGAACGACGTGGCAGCGCGCGCGCTGCAGCCGCTGCTGAAGGAGCACGGCATCAATATCGTGGTCGAGAACGTCGCCGGCGGCACCGGCGCCATCGGGTTGCGCCGCGTCGCCACCTCGCCGGCGGACGGCTACATGCTCGGCATGGGGACGAGCTCGACGCTCGCCATCATCGCGCAGAACAAGACGCCTCTGAAGAACGAGCAGTTCACCCACCTCGCGCGCGTCTCCACCGATCCGCTGATGCTGCTGGTGCCGGCGAACGGGCCGCACCAGACGCTGGAAGACTTCGTCGCGTACATGAAGAAGTCGCCCGGCAAAGTGTCGATCGGAACGCCGGGAACCTACAACCTCAACCACATCTTCGCCGCGATGACGGCGCGTGCAGCCGGCGTCGACTACGTCAACGTGCCGTATACCGGCGGCTCCAAGGTGGTGGCGGACCTGCTCGGCAAGCACGTCGATGCCGGGGTGCTGAAGCCATCGGAGACGCTTGGGCAGGTCAACGAGGGCCTGCTCAAGCCGATCGGCGTCTTTGCCGACGAGCGGCTGAAGATGTTTCCCGACGTGCCGACGTTCAAGGAACGCGGCTTCGACGTGTTCCCGTATGGTCCGGTGGTGCAGATGGCCTACGTGGTTGCGCCTGCGAACCTGCCGGCCGACGTTCGCAACAAGCTCATCGA
>DASWSO010000812.1:0-5860 GCA_036402635.1 Xanthobacteraceae bacterium | reverse complement strand
CACCTGCACCACCGCCCACAGCACGCGCGGATTGTCGTAGTTCAGGTCCGGCTGATGCGAGAAGAAGCGGTGCCAGTAATAGGCGCCCGCGACCGGGTCCCAGGCCCAGTTCGACTTCTCGGTATCGGTGAAGATGATGCGGGTCTCGAGGTACTTCTGGTCCGTCGGCGACCAGACATACCAGTTGCGCGCATCCGATCCGGGCCGGCTGCGGCGCGCGCGCTTGAACCAGGGATGCTCGTCGGATGTGTGATTGATGACGAGCTCGGTGATCACCCGCAATCGGCGTCGCTTGGCCTCCGCCATGAAGCGGCGGAAGTCCTTCATCGTACCGAAGCTCGGATTGATGCGGCGGTAGTCGGCAATGTCGTAGCCGTCGTCGCGCTGCGGGCTCGGATAGAACGGCAACAGCCACAGCGCCGTGACGCCGAGGTCCTGCAGATAATCGAGCCGCTCGGTCAGTCCGGCGAAATCGCCGACGCCGTCATCGTTGCTGTCGGCGAAGGCCTTGACGTGCAGCTGATAGATGATCGCGTCTTTGTACCAATCGTCGTCCGCACTCGCCGCCTGCACGTCGATCTTGGGCAATACATTCACTGTGATGGTCTTCCCGCATTCTTCAAGAATAGCAACGGAACAGCAGCGCCGGATCGGCTGACGGGTCGATGCGCAGCCGCAGGCCGCCCCACTCCACCGGCAGCCGCTCGCCGGTCTTCAAATTCTCCACCATGGCGACGCGCTTGCGGGCCGCCGGCGGCCCGATCTCAAGGGTGCCGAAGTGGAACCAGAAATCGCGCGGCCCGTCACCGGTGAGCGCAATCGCGGCGGCGACCGCGTTGTCGTGCAGCACCGATTCCTTCACGAACCCCATCACCTGCTCGTCGTCCACTTGCGCGAACCGGAAGTCGGCCGTCTGCAGCAGCGCCGGGTTGGCGCGGCGGATCTGGTTCAGCTGCCGGATGTAGTCGTTGAGGTTCCCGGGGGCGTTCAAGTCCCGCACCTTGATCTCGTATTTCTCGGAATCCAGATACTCCTCGCGGCCGGGCAGCGGCACGTGCTCGAGCAGCTCGAACCCGCTGTAGACGCCGTAGCTCGACGACAGCGTGGCGGCGAGCGCGACGCGCGACATGAACATCCAGCGCTCGCCCCCCTGCAGATGGACAGGCAGGATGTCGGGCGTGTTCACGAAGAAGTTGGGTCGGTAATATTCGCGCTCCGGATAGCGGGTGAGCTCGGCCATGTATTCGCTGAGCTCGGCCTTGGTCGTGCGCCAGGTGAAGTAGGTGTAGGACTGGGTGAAGCCGAGCTTCGCCAGCGCCTTCATCACCTTCGGGCGGGTGAAAGCCTCCGACAGGAAGATCACGTCGGGCGCGCGGCTCTGGATGTCCCTGATCAGCCATTGCCAGAACGGGAACGGCTTGGTGTGCGGGTTGTCGACCCGGAAGATGCGGACGCCCTGGTCGACCCAGAACTGGATGACGTCGCGAAACGCGTTCCACAGCGACACCCGGTCGGGGTTGTAGAAGTCGGGATTGTGGATGTCCTGGTACTTCTTCGGCGGATTCTCCGCGTATTTGATGGAGCCGTCAGGCCGGCGCTTGAACCATTCCGGGTGCTGCTTGAGCCAGGGATGGTCGGGCGAGCACTGGGTGGCGAAATCGAGCGCGATCTCCATGCCATGGTCGTGGCAGGCGGCGATCAGCCGGCGGAAGTCCTCCAGCGTGCCGAGTTGCGGATGGATGGCGTCGTGCCCGCCCTCCTCGGCCCCGATCGCATAGGGGCTGCCGGGATCGTCCGGCGCCGCCGTGAGTGCGTTGTTGCGGCCCTTGCGGTTGGTGTGCCCGATCGGATGGATCGGCGTTAAATACAAGACGTCGTAGCCGAGCGCGGAAATGTCCGGCAGCCGCGCGATCGTGTCGTCGAAGGTGCCGTGACGCTCGACCGAGTCGGTCTGGCTGCGCGGGAAGATCTCGTACCAGGCGCCGGCACGGGCGCGCTCGCGCTCGATCAGCAGCGGAAAGGCGCGGCTCCAGCTCAGGTCGTCGCGCGGCTGCGCTTCGGCCATGGCGGCGGCGAGTTCTTCCGTCAGCAATGCTGCCGGATCGTTGCTGCGGTCGAACTCCGCAGCCGCCGCTTTGATGATCTGCTGGGCGCGGGTGCTGCCGTAGCGGGCGGTGGCCAGCAGCGCGCGGCCCTCCAGCGCCTCGACCTCAACCGGCTGCTCTGCCTGCTGCTTGAGCAGAAAGTCGCGCCGCCAGGTTGCAAAAGCATCAGTCCAGGCTTCGATGGCGTATTGATAGCGCCCGATTTCGGTGGGCGTGAAGCTGCCGACCCAGCGGTCGTTCTGGAGGTGGCGCATCGGCTCGCGACGCCACTCGCTCTCCCCTTCGCGCGACCACAACAGCGAGGCGGCGCTGATCTCGTGCCCATCGCGGAAAATATCCGCCCACACTTCCACGGGTTCGGCTACAATGCGCTTTGCGGCGAAGCGGCCTCCGTCAATCGCCGGATTCACATCCTCGATAAAGTAGCGCGGCCCGCCGAGTTCGGGCCCGGATGCAAGGCCAGCGGTCGCCGGTCGTGGGCGCGGTTCGGCTTTCATTGGATGTCCAGTGGAGCCGCGAATGGGCGGCGGAGTCAAAGGAGCTCGGCGCACAGGAAAACCGCAAGCGGCAACGTTGGTTCCGCACCGCGGATTGTCGGGAACGCTACTTGCATAGGCAGTGATGACGAAATGTTCAGACTGCGGGAACCGCTACATACGAGCAGGGTTATCACCCCGGAGCAGAGGGCGGTATGACAGTCATCGTCGTTTCAAACCGGGTAGCGCGACCGAAGGCGGACGATCCCGCTCCGGGCGGGTTGGCGGCGGCACTACTTCCGGCAGTCAAGAATTCGGGAGCGATCTGGGTCGGCGCGAGCGGTCGGCTCGCCGACGCCTCCACCAAGGAAGCGTTCGCAGAGATCCAACCCCTCGGCAAGGGCGCGCTGGCGACTATCGACATGCCGAGCGCCCACTATCACCGTTTCTATGAAGGCTTCGCCAACTCGGTACTGTGGCCGGCCTTCCACTCCCGTGCCGACCTGATCCGGGCGGATTCACAGGAGTATCGGTCCTATCGCGAGATCAACGCCTTCATGGCGCGCGCGTTGCTCCGCTTCGCGAAGCCGAACGCCACCTTCTGGATTCACGATTACCACTTCCTGACCCTGGCGGCGGAGCTGCGCGAGCGCGGCGTCACCCAGCCGATCGGCTTCTTCCTGCATACGCCGTTCCCGAGCCGCTCGGTCCTGGTGAGCGTGCCGTATCACCGCGAGCTGGTGCAGGCGATGCTCAGCTACGACCTGATCGGCTTCCAGACCGAGGACGACCTCGGCAACTTCACCGAATATGTCAGCCGCGAGCTCGGTCTCGAGGGCGAGGACGACGTGTTCTATTCGGCCGGCCGCACCACCCGGCTGGCAGCCTTCCCGATCGGCATCGACGTGAAGGCGTTCGCCGAGCAGGCGACGAAGTCGGCGGCGCGGCCGGAAGTCTCGCGGCTGCGCGCCAGCCTCAATGGCCGTAAGCTCGCCATCGGGGTCGACCGGCTGGATTATTCCAAGGGCCTGCCGAACCGGTTCCGGGCGCTCGACCGCATGTTCGAGCTCTTTCCGGAGACCCGCAAGAGCGTCAGCATGCTGCAGATCGCGGTGCCGTCGCGCGAGCAGATCCCGGCGTATCAGGCGCTGCAGGGCGAGCTCGCCGGGCTGGTCGGCGAGATCAACGGCCGCAATGCCGAGGTCGACTGGACCCCGATCCGCTATATCAACCGCGCCTTCCCACATTCGGTGCTGGCCGGGTTCTACCGCTCGGCACAGGTCGGCATGGTGACGCCGTTCCAGGACGGCATGAACCTGGTGGCCAAGGAATATGTGGCGGCGCAAAACCCGCTTGACCCGGGCGCGCTGGTGCTCTCGGAGTTCGCCGGTGCCGCCAAGCAGCTCGATGCCGCCATCCTGGTCAACCCGCATGACATCGAAGGCCTCGCCCGCGCCTTCATGAAGGCGCTCACCATGTCGGCGGTCGAACGCCGACAGCGCTGGAACGCGATGATCGCCAAGCTCGAGGACTCGGCGCTCGACGGCTGGTTCTCCGACTTCGTGACTGCCCTGGCGGCTACCCGCCGCAAGAAGGTGCCGGCGGCGCCGCCGATCCAGATTCCGTCCCCGTCGACTGCGCCAAGCTTCGTCGAGGTTGGAACGGCGCTGTCGCGCTAACCCATGTTGGAGCTTGCCGCCCGCGCGGCGGAACTCGGGATCGTCGCCGAATACGACGATGCCCGCGGCGTCCGCCGCTTCGTTCCCGACGAAACGCTCCGCAAGCTGCTCGACGCGTTCGGGCAGAGCCAAGCGTCCGACATGGCGCCGCTGCTGTGGCGGCGCGGGCGCATCCAGGCTCTCGACCTTCCCTTCACCGAGCCGCACGATTGGACGCTCACCAGCGCCGGGCAGGAGGTCGCTCGCGGCGAGGCGCAGCGCCGATTGACCGTTCCGGACGATGTCCCGATCGGCACCTACGCGATCGCGTTCACGCCGCGCGGCGCCGGCGCGCAGCCGGTCCTGACCCATCTGCTCGTCGCGCCCGAGCAGGCCTACCAGCTCGACGACGTCGGCGTGGACCGTGTGTGGGCGCTGGCGGTGCAGCTCTATGGCGTGCGCTCGCGCCGCAATTGGGGCCACGGCGACTTCACCGACCTGCTCAACCTGGTCCGCATGTGTCCCGACCTGGGCGCCGCCGGCATCGGGCTCAACCCGCTGCATGCGCTGTTCGACGACCGGCCCGAGCAGGCCAGCCCCTACGCCCCCAACAGCCGGCTTTTTCTCAACCCGCTCTACGTCGATCTGGAAGCGATCCCGGAATTCCCCGGCATCGCGGAAGCGGGACTCGCGGCCGAGATCGAGCGGCTGCGCGGCACCGACCAGGTCGACTATACCGGCGTCGCCGCAGCCAAGACCAAGGCGCTGCGGCTGGCCTACGAGCGCTTCTGCCGCAGCCGCAAGCGCGACCGCAAGGCGGCGTTCAAGGCGTTCCAGGCCGACCAGGGCGAGGCGCTCGCCCGCTTCGCGGCGTTCGAGGTGTTGCGGCGGCGCTTCCAGAACGTCTGGTGGGAATGGCCGCCGGAGTGGCGCCGCCCGACCGACAAACAGCTGAAAGCGCTGCGCAAGCAGGCGGCTGCGGAGATCGGCTACTACGAATTCGTGCAGTGGATCGCCGACGAGCAGCTCGGCCGCTGCCAGGAAGAGGCGCGCCGCCTGCGGCTGCCGGTCGGCCTCTATATCGACCTCGCGGTCGGGGTCGAGCCGGGTGGTGCCGACGCATGGTCGGCGCAGGAGAGCATCATCGGCAAGGTGGAAGTCGGCGCGCCGCCGGATCTGCTCAACACCGCCGGCCAGGCCTGGGGGCTCGCGGCTTTCAACCCTCGCGCGCTGGAGCGCGCCGGCTTCGCTCCATTCGCCGAGTTGCTGCACGCCGCAATGCGCCACGCCGGGGCAATCCGGCTCGACCACGTGCTCGGGCTCAACCGGCTCTACCTGATCCCGTTCGGCGCCAAGCCGCACGAGGGCGCCTATGTGCGCTACCCGCTGCAGCAGTTGCTGGGGATCGCGGCGATCGAGAGCGTCCGCGACCGCTGCCTGGTGATCGGCGAGGATCTCGGCACCGTTCCGGACGAGCTACGGGTCGTGCTCGCCGACTGGGGCATCTGGTCGTACTTGGTGATGCTGTTCGAGCGCCGCGCCGACGGCAGCTTCAAGCACCCGCACGAATACCGCAAGAACGCGCTCGCCACCTTCAGCACCCACGACCTGCCGACCTTTC
>DASWSO010000811.1:0-6798 GCA_036402635.1 Xanthobacteraceae bacterium | reverse complement strand
AAGCTCACTCAGCGCGCTGCCCAGGATCCGGCACGGCTTCTTCACCCGCGAGGGCGGCGTCTCCGAGGGGCTCTATGCGAGTCTCAACGGCGGCCTCGGCTCCGCCGACGAGCCGGACAACGTCGGCGAGAACCGGGCCCGCATGGCGGCGGCGCTCGGGGTTGCGGCCGACCGGTTTGTGACCGCCTATCAGGTCCACTCGCCGGACGTGGTGGTTGCGGAAGAACCGTGGACGCGGGCCGACGCACCGCGCGCCGATGCGGTGGTCACCCGCACGCCGGGACTGGCCGTCGGGGTCACCACCGCCGACTGCGGGCCGGTGCTGTTCGCCGATGCCGAGGCGGGCGTGGTCGGCGCCGCCCATGCGGGCTGGAAAGGCGCGCTCACGGGAGTCGTGGAAGCAACCTTGCAGACGCTGGAGCAGCTGGGGGCACGCCGTGAACGCGTCGCGGTGGCACTCGGACCGATGATCCGGCAGCCTAATTACGAGGTCGGACCGGAATTCGTCGACCGCTTCTTAGCGACCGACGCCGGCAACCAGAGGTTTTTTGTGGCCTCGTCACGCAAGGGGCACGCGCTCTTCGACCTGCCCGGCTACATCGCGGAAAGGCTGCGCCAGGCCGGCGTTACCCGGATCGAGGACCTCGGCGCCTGTACCTATGCGGATGCGGCGCGCTTCTATAGCTTCCGGCGCTCCACCCATCGCGGCGAGCCGGATTACGGCCGGCACGTCAACGCGATCGCGCTCGCCGCATCCTGACCCGAATGCGTTAAGCAGCGACGGAAACGGCCGGGACAACGGCGTCCCGCGATATTGCTCCCCTCCCCTGCGGTTGTTATCACCCCCGCGGCGGGCGTGGCAGGAGAGTTGGGCGATGGCGGCGAAGAACGGTGCGATCAAGCTCGTCGCCGGCAATTCCAACCGTGCGCTTGCCAACGCCGTCGCGGCGCATCTGGCGATTCCGCTCAGCAACGCCGTGGTGCGGCGCTTCGCCGACATGGAGATCTTCGTCGAGATTCAGGAGAACGTGCGCGGCGCCGATGTGTTCGTGCTGCAGTCCACCTCCTATCCGGCCAACGACCACCTGATGGAGCTGCTGATCATCATGGACGCGCTGCGGCGCTCGTCGGCGCGGCGCATCACCGCGGTGATCCCATATTTCGGCTATGCGCGGCAGGATCGACGCGCGTCGGGACGCACCCCGATCTCGGCGAAGCTCGTCGCCAACCTCATCACCAATGCGGGCGCCGACCGGGTGCTGACCGTCGACCTGCATGCCGGGCAGATCCAGGGCTTCTTCGATATTCCGACCGACAATCTTTTCGCCTCGCCCGTGATGGTGCGCGACATCAAGGAGCGCTTCCGCGGCAAGCAGGTCACGGTGGTCTCGCCGGATGTCGGCGGCGTGGTGCGCGCGCGCGGCCTCGCCAAGCGCATCGACGCCCCGCTCGCCATTATCGACAAGCGGCGCGAGCGCGCCGGCGAGTCGGAGGTGATGAACGTGATCGGCGATGTCGCCGGACGCACCTGCATCATGGTCGACGACATCGTCGATTCCGGCGGAACGCTGGTGAACGCCGCCGACGCGCTACTCAAGGAAGGCGCGACGGAAGCCTATGCCTACATCACGCACGGCGTCTTATCCGGCGGCGCGGTCGCGCGCATCACGGCTTCACGCCTGAAGGAACTGGTGATCACCGATTCGATCCAGCCGACCGAGGCGGTGCGGGTCGCGCGCAACATCCGCGTGCTCTCGATCGCCACACTGATCGGCGACGCGATCGGCCGCACCGCGGCGGAGGAAAGCGTGTCGAGCCTCTTCGACTAGGTCGATTCGGCGACGCGCCCGGCGCATTTCCTGAATTTCCCCCCATTAGTTGGTGTGGACGACTCGGCGGCGGCGTTGCGGCGCACGCGCGAATCCGGCCGGATGGTGCGGGTCAGAGCACATTGGTTTTTTGTGCAGGCGGTTCGGGTCGGTATAGTGAATCAACGTTTGATTCGGGCTGCTGAGCCAGCTGCCGCCATTTTGTTCTGCGTGCGCTCGCGCGACCTCGGTCGCGGTCTTGTTCCGCCACGTCAGCTGGAGGCGGCATGTCTCTGATCGAAGTTTCCGAAGAGCGGCGAAGCAATCCGGTCGACGTGGTCGAGCATCTCGCGGCGATCCGCGAATGGTCGTTCGACCGTGCCGCCGAAGACGAGATCGCGATCTCGATCACCGGCCGCTGGACCGACTATCACCTCTCCTTCACCTGGATGGATGAGATCGAGGCGCTGCATCTCGCCTGCGCTTTCGACTGCCGCGTGCCGGAGCGGCGGCGCGCCGAAGTGCTGCAGCTGATCGCCCACGTCAACGAGCAGCTCTGGGTCGGCCACTTCGACCTCTGGAGCAACGACGGCGTCGTGATGTTCCGGCACGCGCTGATCCTCGCCGGCGGCATGGAGCCGAGCGGCCGGCAGTGCGAAGTGGTGCTGGAAGCCGCCCTCGACGCCTGCGAGCGCTATTACCAGGCGTTCCAATTCGTGCTGTGGGCCGGCAAGTCGGCGCGCGAGGCGATCGACGCCGCCATGTTCGACACCGCCGGCGAGGCTTAGCGCCGGCGTCTGCGGCTTGCATGCAAGCTGACGAGGCGGCATTGATGCCGCCGCTGTTTTGCACGCGAGCGCTCGATGGACACGAAATCAGACCCTTCCGGCCAACAGCTGAAGGAGTTTGCCGGCACGCTGGTGCTGGTCGGCGCCGGCAAGATGGGCAGCGCGATGCTCACCGGCTGGCTCGGGCTCGGGCTCAATCCGGCGCGCGTCACCGTATTGGAGCCGGATGCCGGCGCCGACATCCAGGAATTGACCGCGCGCGGGCTGCGGCTCAACCCACCGGAATCTGCGCGATCGGCCGCGGACGTGGTGGTCATCGCCATCAAGCCGCAAATCGCGCCGCAAGTCGTCCCGACGCTGCACACAGTGGTCGGAGCTTCAAGCCTGGCGGTCTCGATCATGGCCGGGCGTACGCTCGGCTTCCTGGCCGGAGCGCTGCCGTCGGGCAGCGCGATCGTGCGCGCCATGCCCAATACGCCGGCGGCGATCGGCCGCGGCATCTCGGTCGCGGTCCCCAATGCCGCTGTCACGGAGCGCCAGCGCGCGCTCGCGCATGCGCTGCTCGCCGCCACCGGGTCGGTCGAATGGGTCGACGAGGAAGCGCTGCTCGACGCGGTCACCGCGGTTTCCGGTTCCGGCCCGGCCTATGTCTTTCTGCTGGCAGAGAGCCTGGCGCGCGCCGGCGTCGCGGCCGGATTGCCGCCCGAACTGGCCGCCACCCTGGCGCGCGAAACCGTCGCGGGCTCGGGCGAATTGCTGCACCGCTCCGGGCTCGATGCGGCCACCCTGCGTCAAAACGTGACCTCGCCGGCTGGAACCACCGCGGCAGCCCTGGACGTTCTCATGGGTAGCGACGGGCTGGAGGCGCTGATGACGCGGGCGGTCGCGTCCGCCACCCGCCGCTCCCGCGAATTGGCGGGCTGACTGCGGCTGGACGCGCCGCCGCAACGGCCTAGATTAAAGAGAACAAGGAGGCTGCCATGGCCCGCAGGCCCGGTTCCGTTCCACCCCCGCCGCCGCCGCCGGCTGCGCCTTCCGCCGCCAGGAGCGACCGCGAAAAGATCATCGAAGCGTTCATGACGCTGCTCGCCGAGCGGCGCTTCGACGCCATCGACTTCAACGACATCGCCGCGCGCTCCGGCGTTCCGCTCGACCGCTGCCGCAGCGAATTCGATTCGACGCTGGCCGTGCTGTCAGCGCAGCTGCGCGAAGTCGATCGCGTGGTGCTGGCCGGCGCCGATACCGACATGGCGGAAGAGCCGCCGCGCGAACGGCTGTTCGACATCCTGATGCGCAGGCTCGAAGCGCTCGCTCCGCACAAGGCGGCGATCCGCTCTCTCGCCGACTCGGCGCGCTGCAATCCCGGGCTGGCGCTGGCGCTCAACTGCCTGGCGACGCGCTCGCAGAACTGGATGCTGGCCGCTGCCGGTATCTCCTCCGGCGGATTGCGCGGCGCCATCCGATCGCAGGGCCTCGCCTGCCTGTATGCCGACGTGCTGCGGGTGTGGCTGCGCGACGACGATCCGGGCCTCGCTCGCACCATGGCGGAACTCGACCGTCAGCTGGCGCGCGGCGCGCGCTGGTCCCGGCGGCTCGATGATCTCTGCCGGTTCCTGCCGCGGCGGCGCCGCCGCCGGTCGGACTGGGGCCGCCCACCCGTGCCGGACCCCGACTTGCGGGAGGATCCGCTGCCGATCTGAGCCCGCTAGACCGGAACCCGCACCGAAGCGCGCAGGCCGCCGAGCGGGCTATCGGATAGCGTGATGTCGCCGCCGTGCGACCGGGCGATATCGCGGGCGATCGCTAGCCCGAGCCCGGTTCCGCCCTCGTCCTGGTTGCGTGCGTCGTCGAGCCGAAGGAACGGCTTGAACACCTCCTGCCGCTTATCGGCCGGAATCCCCGGACCATCATCGTCGACCGTGATGGTCACCCAGCGATGATCTCGGTGGCCGGTCAGCGAGACGGTGTCGGCGAACCGCGCCGCGTTGGAAACAAGGTTGCCGATGCAACGGCGGAAAGCCGCCGGCCTGATGGTGACGATCGGGTCGCCATAAAAGTTCGCACTGGCGCGCAGTCCGTCACGCTCCGCGTCGGCCCGGATCTCCTCCAGCAGCGCACCGATATCGGCCGGCAGCGACGGCTCACCGGAATCCCCGCGGGCGAACGCGAGATAGGCTTCCAGCATGCGCGCCATCTCGTCGACGTCCCTCTTCATGGCGTCGATTTCGGGAGAATCGCCGAGCAGCGCGAGCTCCAGCTTGAACCGGGTCAGCAACGTGCGCAGGTCGTGCGAGACGCCGGCCAGCATGGTCGTGCGCTGGTCCACCGCGCGCTCCACGCGACGCTTCATCTCGATGAAGGCGTGCGCGGCGCGACGGACTTCGCGGGCGCCGCGCGGCTGGAAGCTCGGCACCTCGCGACCCTTACCGAAACTCTCCGCCGCGTCCGCGAGCGCCAGGATCGGCTTGATCTGGTTGCGCATGAACAGGATGGCGACCACGAGCAGGACCAGCGACGTGCCCACCATCCACAGCAGAAAAATGTGCGAATTCGACGCGTAGGCGGAGCTGCGCTGCGCGAAGATGCGCATCACGGCATCATCGAGCTGGATGCGGATCTCGACCAGAGAGGAACGTCCAACGGTGTCGATCCAGAACGGACGTCCGACTTTACGGCGAAGCTCCACCGACAGGGTCTGGTCGAGCAATGAGAAGAACGGCTTCGGTCCCGGCGACGGCATCTCACCGAGCGGGAGGAAGTCGACCGTGAGGTCGAGCCGTTGATGCGCGATCCGGCGCAGCGTCACGCGTTGCGGATCCTGCGGGTAGCTATGGTACACATCGATCACCCCCGCGATGTCCTGCGTCACGGCAGCAGACAGCCGGCGCGTGACGGTGTTCCAGTGCCGTTCCATGAACACGAAGGCCACTACCGACTGCAGAATCACCATCGGCGTCATGATGATCAGCAGCACGCGGGCATAGAGCCCTTTGGGGACGCGCCCCCTGATCCCGACGGCCAGCCGATCCCAGAACTTGCCGACAGCCGCCAGAACACCACGCATCTTCTGCAGCAGCCGTCCGGCCGCAGACCACAACCCGCCGTGCTGAAGGTCGACGCTGGTCACGGCTGCACCACCAGCCTGTAACCGATGCCGCGGACGGTCTGCAGGATGTGGGGGTTGGCGGGGTCTCGCTCGATCTTGCGACGGAGCCTGTTGACCTGCACGTCGACCGCGCGCTCGTTGACGCCCTTTCCGTTGCCGGCGAGGGCGATGCGCGGCACCGTCGCGCCGGGCTGCTCCGCCAGAATGCGCAACATTTCGCGCTCGCGATCGGTGAGGTGCACCATCTCGTCGCCTTGGCGCAACTCGCCGCGGCCAAAATGAAAGACGAAGTCCGCAAACCGGACACTGTCCGGAACGGTCGTGGCTGCGGGCTGCGCACGCTTGAGGATGTTGGCGATTCGCAGCGAAAGCTCACGCGGCTCGAACGGCTTCGACACATAATCATCGGCGCCAAGTTCCAGGCCGGCGATCCGATCGTCGGCGTCGGAGCGCGCCGTCAGCATCAGGATCGGGACGCTGGAGCTTGTGCGGATCGAGCGCGCGAGGTCGAACCCGGATTCTCCCGGCATCATCACGTCCAGCACCAGCAGGTCGAAATGCAGGCTGTCGAGCTTGGCGCGCGCCTGCGAGGCGTTCTCGGCCGCGGTGACGCGATATCCTTCGTGGGCGAGAAAGCGCGACAGGAGATCACGGATACGCCGATCGTCGTCGACCACCAGCAAGTGCGGGGCATCGTCGGCGGGGGCAGCGGGGGTGCGCAACATCGGATTCAGCCTCGCGCGCCACGCGCACGAGCGGGTTCGGCAATCAGCCGGAGCACGTCTTCACGGTGTTCCGGATTGATCATCGCCGACAAAAATCGGCGAGCGTGCTCGCGGCCGGACAGGCCGCATTCGGCGAGCGCGCGGTGGATCCGTACGGTCTGCAGCCGCGCCAGCCGCATCGCCAAGGATTCGCCGTTGGCGGTAACGTAAAGCAGACGCTGCCGGCGATCGTGCGGCCCCTCGCGCTGCTCGACATAGCCATCGTCGACCAGTTGCTTGAGCACGCGGCCGAGCGACTGCTTGGTGATCTTCAGGATATCCAACAGGTCGGCGACCTTGATTCCGGGGTGGCGGCTGACGAAGTGCAGCAC
>DASWSO010000810.1:0-6602 GCA_036402635.1 Xanthobacteraceae bacterium | reverse complement strand
AGCAGCTTGACGGCGACCTGAGGATGGTCGCGTCGGATCGTGTCGAAGCCGGCGCGGTCGAGTTCGAGCGCAGCCACATCCTCGTTGGCGACCACGGTGGCGGAGCGATGCCCGCCTTCGATGAAGGCGATCTCGCCCACGATCGTCCCCATCGCGAGGCTCGCGATGCGGCGGTCGCGCTCGCCCTGCGCCATCTGCAGCCGCACGCTGACGCTGCCTCTGGTGAGGATCCACATGCGGTCCGCCGGGTCGCCTTCGCGGCAGAGCGCTGCACCGGCCGCGAACTCGCGCGGCACGAGGTGCGCCGCCAGGATTGCGAGCTCGTCGGGGAGGAGCCCGCGCACCGCATCGAGCCGATCGAGCGGAAGCGCTTCGGCGCGCGCGCGCGGTCCGGCGGCGCGGCGCAGTGCCTCCTCCTCCATCCACTCCAGCGCCGTGTCGAGGTCGTCGAAGACCGGTGCGTCGACCGCGCCGCGCAGGGCCGCGCCCTGTTCCGGAACATTGCAGAACAGGACCGTCTTGCCGCGCAGCCGGCAGCTTGTGACGATGTTGGAGAGAATGGTGGCGCCCGATATGTCCACGTCAGAAATGTCGCGCATGTCGAGCAGCACCATGTCGCCGTTCGCCAGCAGCTCCTTGGTCTTGCCGGACAGGTCGTCGGCGTTGCCGAAGAACAGCACGCCTTCGAGCTCGAGCACGAAACGGCGGCGCCCGCCGGCGCGCAGGACCTCCATCTCGGCGGCCGGCCGGAACCGCCGCGAGAACAGTTCGTCGCCGTGATAGCACCGGCGGACGATCGGCCGGCTCATGTCGATGATGAAGATCAGGCACGACAGGGCGATCCCGGCCAACACGCCCAGCACCAGCGAGATGCTGGCGGTCACCGTCATCACGACCGCGACGATGCCGAGATTCTGCCAGGCGCGGCGGCGCCCCGGCGCCGCGCCGCGGGATAGCGCGTCGCGCAGCAGCCGCAGGCTCCAGCGGTCGAACAGCGCGATGCCCATGGCGAGCAGCACGGCGGTGAGCACGGCCAGCGGGATCGCCGCCAGCAGTGACGGAAACGCGAGATCCAGTGCCAGGATTAGAATCGCCGAGGTCAGCCCGCAGATGCGCGTGCGGCCGCCCGCCTGGTATGCGACCAGCATCTGCGGCGGCGATCCGGTCGCCGCGATCCCACCCGCGAGTGCGCCGGCGCAGTTGCCGATGCCTTGGGCGACAAGGTCGCGTCGCGGGTGCAGAGTTATGTCCGTAAGGTTCTGCGCCAGGCGGAAGGCGAGCAGCGCCTCCAGTGTCGCCACCAGCGCCAGCGTCAGCGAGGTCAGCAGCAGCGTCGGCGCCATCCCGATCAGGGCGGCGCGCGTCGACGCATCCCCGACGTTCGACAAGAACGATGCGGCCGCGAAC
The DNA here is from genome assembly GCA_036402635.1 of Xanthobacteraceae bacterium. GTDB lineage: Bacteria > Pseudomonadota > Alphaproteobacteria > Rhizobiales > Xanthobacteraceae > DASWSO01. The sequence goes on along the minus strand of DASWSO010000810.1, from coordinate 5,195 downwards.
GTGCCCGGCAGCGGACCGATGGTCGGGCCGAGATCGAGCGTCGGAAACGACGCCCGGGCAAGATAAAACACGACCACGCCGACGACGAAGCCGGACAGCGACGCAGGAATTTTCCTGATCCATCGGCCCATGGCGAGGATCGCTGCGGTCAAGAGCAGCGCGAACACGAACATGCCGGGGTGCTCGACGTCGACCCAGCCATGCCCGTCGGCGTGGAACACGACGTAGGATCGCAGCTGGTTCACCACGATGACGACGGCGACGCCGTTGACGAAGCCGGCGAGCACCGGATGCGGCGTAAACTTGATGATACGGCCGAGGTTGAGCAGGCCGAACAGCACCTGCCACAGGCCGGCGAAAAACACGCAGAGCGCGATCGCGACCAGGATCAGCTGCGGATGCGCGGCGAACGCCGGCTGGCCGAGCAAGCTCGCCACCAGCCCGGCCTGGATGACGGAAATGCTGGCGCGCGGCGACGTCACCACGAACGACGAGGTGGCCAGCAGCGCCGCGACGCCGCCGGCGACCGCGGCGCCGTAGAGGCCGGCGGCGGCACCGAGCGCGACGTGGGAATGGCCGAGCGGGGCGTAGGCGAGGAGCCCCTGCGACAGACACACCGTGAGGGTGGCGCAAGCCAGCGCGACGCCGGCGCCGATCTCCCGTCCGAGGCTCGGTTTCACCGCGCCGTGAGGCCGCCGTCGATCACGAACTCGGCGCCCGTGACGAATGCGGACTTGTCCGACAACAGATAAACGCACATATCGGCAACCTCGGCAGGCGTGCCCATGCGGCCGAGCGGAATGTCGCGCGTCATGCGGCTGCGCGCCTCCTCGGGATGGCGGGCGCGCGCCACCGTCTCGTCCACCATCGGGCCGTCGATGAAGGCCGGATGCACCGAATTGCAGCGCACCTTCGGATCGAGCCGTGCGCCGTGCAGCGCCACCGACTTCGACAGCAGCCGCACGGCACCTTTGGACGCGTTGTAAACCGCGAGGTTGTGGCCGCCGACCAGCCCCGAAACCGACGACAGGTTGACGATCGACCCGCCGGCGGCCCGCAGCAGCGGCAGCGCGTGCTTGCAGCCCAGGAACGTACCGTCGACATTGATGCTCATGACCCGCTTCCAGGCGGCGTAGTCGATGTCCTCCACCGTGCCGAGCGCCACCACGCCGGCCGCGTTGACGAGGCCGTCGAGCCGGCCGGCCGGCTGCAGTGCCGCGATCACGCGCTGCCAGTCCGCTTCCGAGGTGACGTCGAGCGCGTGGTCGATGCCGGCGCGCACAGCCAGATCGGTCGCGACCGCAATGCCGCCGGCGCGCACCACCGCGTCGCAGACGGCGGAGCCGATCGCGCCGGCCGCGCCGGTCACCAGGACGATCTTGTCGCGCAGCCTGCCCACGCCCACCCTCCCCGGCTAGATGTCGTCGCCCGCGATCGACAGGCTCATGCGGCGTCCGCCGTCAGCGCTGCGTGAAGCGCGCCGAGTCGAGCGTGTACTCGGCGACACGGAACCAGGCGTTGGAATCATCCGCGAACTTCTTCCACGGCTCGTACAGCTTGCGGAAGTCCTCGTTCTTCGAGGCGAGATCGTCCAGCGTCTCCTGCGTCGCCTTATAGCAGGCGTCCATCACGGCGCGCGGGAGCGCCTTGACCTGCACGCCCTGCGCGATCAGCCGCTTCAGCGCCTCCGGGTTCTTGGCGTCGTATTTGGCGACCATCAGCGTCATCTGCTCGGTCGCGGCGGTCTCGAAGGCGATGCGGAATTCCTTCGGCAGCCCATCCCAGGCGCCCTTGTTCACCAGCGAGGTGATCTGGGCGCTGCCCTCCCACCAGCCGGGCGTGTAGTAGAGCTTCGCCACCTTGTGGAAGCCGAGCCGCTCGTCGTCGTAGGGACCGATCCATTCGGCCGCGTCGATGGTGCCGCGCTCCAGTGCGGCATAGATGTCGGCGGCCCCGATCTGCTGCGGCACCACGCCGAGCTTGGAATAGACCGTGCCGCCAAGCCCGCCGATGCGGAACTTCAGGCCCTTGAGGTCGTCGACGGTGTTGATCTCCTTGCGGAACCAGCCGCCCATCTGCACGCCGACATTGCCGACCGGGACGTTGACCAGGTTGGCCTTGGCGAAAACCTCGCGCAGCAGTTCGAGCCCGCCGCCCGAGTAGAGCCAGGCCGCCTGCTGGCGCGTGTTGAGCCCGAACGGCAGCCCGCCGTCGAAGGCATAGGCCGTGTTCTTGCCGATGAAGTAGGAGGTGAGCGTGTGGCAGCACTCCACCGTGTTGTTGGCCGCGGCGTCGAACACCTGCAGCGGCGGCACGATCTCGCCCCCGGCGAACGGTACGATCTGGAATTTGCCGTCGGTGAGCTGGGCGATGCGCTCGCACATGGCGGCGCCGGAGCCGTAGAGCGCATCGAGGCTCTTCGGCCAGCTGGTCGCCATGCGCCACTTGACCGGCGCGGTCTGCGCAATGGCGGGCGCGGCAAGCGCACCGGCCACCCCGACGGTTGCGCCCTTGAGAAAGCTACGACGTTGCATGGCAGACACTCCCCTGTTGCCGGCATTCCGAAGCGTTCGGCGTCCCGATCTCAGCTCCGTTTCGAGATCGCCATGAAGCAGTGCACGTAATCCATCGCATGACCATCGGGCGCGGCCGCCACCTCGGCCTCGTAGGCGCCGTAGTAGCGGTCGATCAGCGCGGCGCGTTCCGCCGCCGGGCGCGCCGCATCGAGCGCGCTCGCGAACGTGCTCTCGGTCCACGAGCGCAGCGTCGGGATGTAGTTCTTGGCGAAGACGGCCGGATCGCCGTGGCGGCGGAACTCCGCCGCGTAGGGGCAGCCGGTCACGCGGGTGAACACCTTGTCGAGCACCAGCCCTGCCCGGCTCACCGGCGAATTCGGATCGGCGAACGGCGCCGCGAACTCGTCCTTGGTCTTGTAGAACTGCACCAGGTTGGCGCGCCGGTATTCGGCCTCGGTGATCGCGCCGTCGCGCCACAGCTTGCGCCAATGCTTGGCGAAGTTGTCGTGCATGTTGATGCCGCCGGTATGGCCGAGATAGTAGCCCTGCTCGTTCTCGCAGAAATTCGCCATGACGAGCTTGCCGCCCGGCGCCAGCTCGCGCGCACGGTGCAGCAGGATCGTCTCCCAGTCCGCCAGCGCCGCAGCGCGGATCGTTTCCTTCTCGGCCGGGCTCGCGCCGACCGCGTGCGTGTGATCGGCGATCTGGATCGGCAGCTTGCTGAGCCAGTGCATCGCGGTCGCCGAGAACCCGAGCGAGATCGTTTCGGCCGGGAAGATCTGCCGATAGAAGCTCGTGCCGCTCGCATAGGTGAACACGCCCGGCTGGGCGCCGAGCGGGTTGTCGCGGTGGCTCGGCAGGATTCCGTGCAGCAGCTGGAACAGCGCCGAGAAGTCGTTGTGCGGCAGGTCCGTATAGGTAATCGTGATCGGGCGCTCGGGCGCCGCCGCACGCACGCGCGCCACCGCTTTGCGGATGGTATCGATCGAGGTGCCGCCGTCGGCGGCGCCGTAGTCGGCGATCGCGAACGGGCCCGCGCCGGCGAGGTCCATGCTCTCCAGCGCTTCCAGCACCAGATCGGCGGCGGCGTCGATGACGGTCTTGGCGCCCACCGTGTTGGCGCTGTAGTAGCCGGCGCCGCGCATGGCGATGACCGGCGATTTCGCCGCCGGCTTATCGATCGTATCGCTCGCCATTCCTGTCCCCGTTTCTTGTTGCCGTCGCTTCAACCCATGGCCGCGATCTGCGCCACCAGGTCCGATGCAATCTTGATGCCGTCCCCGGCGCGAGCGCGAGCGGCCTGCCGCCGCGCCCCCGGCACGTGCGCGCCTTGCTGCTCCGCGATCGCTGCCGTCAGCCGCGCGATGCGCTCGCCGAAAGCACCGCCGGAGCTCGCGGCGGCATCGATCGCGATGAAGAACTGCCCGGTGCGCGGCGGGCCGCCCGTCGGCCCGGAGAACGGGCTTGCGTCGATGCCGAGCACGGCGCCGCTTGCGGCGGCAGCGAGGATTTCCACCATCAGCCCAGCCCCGACGCCCTTGTGGCCGCCGCTCGGCGCCATCGTGCCCTTCAGCGCCACGTCCGCGTCGGTGGTGGGAGAGCCGTCCGGTGCGAACGCCCAGCCCTCCGGAATGGCCTTGCCGGCGCGCTTGTGGCGCATCACTTCGCTCTTCGCGACCACGCTGGCGCTCTGGTCGATGGAGATCGCGCTGCCGCCGTTGCCGTCCGGCACCGCCACCGCGAACGGATTGGTGCCGATCACCGCCTTGCGGCCGCCGAGCGGCGCGATCGACGCCGGCGCGTTGGTGAAGCCGAGCCCGATCAGGCCGGCGGCGGCGAGCCGCTCGGTGTGGTAGCCGAGCACGCCGCAATTGTAGGAGTTGCGCACCGCCATGGCGGCCACGCCAAGCTCGCGGGCGAGCGGCACCAGCTCGGCGAACCCCGCATCGATAGCCGGATGCGCGAAGCCGGAGCGGGCGTCGACCAGCAGCAGCGCCGGCTTCGGCCGCGTCACTTCTGGCACCACGTCGCCCAAAACCTTGCCGCAGCGCAGGTGCTCGCAATAGGTCGCCACGTAGGCGAGCCCGTGCGACGCGATGCCGTCGGCTTCCGCCGCCGCGACCGCGGCGGCCAGCGGGCCGGCCTGCGACGCGCTCGCCCCGGCGGCACGCAGCGCCTTGCCGGCGAGCGCGGCGATCTCCTCCCGGCTCAGCGTCTGCGTCGCGCTCATGCCGCCTCAGTCATTGTCGATGGCGCCGGCGCCGGCACCCTGCAGCCGAGACTGCTCGGAGGCTGGCACGTAAGTGCGAAACGCGTAGCGCGCGATACGCTCCCACGCGTGCGGGTCGATGGCGGCGATTTGGCAGGTGCGGTGATCAAGGCCAGGCCCGGCGGCGGCTGCGGGTCCGCATTTGATCCCGTCGGCGGTGGCGATGTCCAGGGCAGCGAATGGACCTTGCGCGGACCCAAGTTCCGAAACCGTCACTTCGGCACCGGCGGCCGTGAGCGCCAAAGCGTGCTTCGCCGCGCGTGCGGCCCGCGCAACGAACGGCACCAGCAGCAGTGGATGCGCCACCGGTGCGGCCGAGATTTCGCGTCCCTGCGCGAACAGGTGCGCGTGGTCCGCGATCGCGGCGCCGAGCAGCAGCGGACACAGTGGAGTCGCTCCACGCCAGTGAA
>DASWSO010000809.1:0-3017 GCA_036402635.1 Xanthobacteraceae bacterium | reverse complement strand
ATCGTCGGCGGCACCGAGAGCGAGACCACGCTCAAGCGCAACCGCATGGCGCTCGATTCGATCGCGTTCCGGCCGCGCGTGCTGCGCGACGTCAGCAAGGTCGACGCCTCGGTAGAACGCTTCGGCCGCCGGATGCGGCTGCCGGTCCTGCTGGCGCCGGTCGGCTCGCTGGAAAGCTTCGAGGAGGGCGCCGGCGCCACCGTGGTGAAGGCGGCCGGCGAGTTCGGCGTCGCCCACATGCTGAGCTCCGTCACCGAGCCCGGACTGGAACAGGTCGCCGAGGCGGCGCCCGACGCGCTGCGCATCTTCCAGCTCTACGTGCGCGGCGACGCCGCCTGGACCGACGATTACGTGCGGCGCGCCATCGACCGCGGCTATGCGGGCTTCTTCCTGACCGTCGACACCGCGCACTACAGCCGGCGCGAGCGCGACCTCGCCAAGCGTCACGTCACCCGCGGCCGGGCCAAGGTGGCGGCCGAGGGACCGCGCTTCCAGGCCGGGCTCGACTGGAGCACGGTCAAGCGCATCAAGGACCGCTTCGACGTCCCGCTCGGGCTGAAAGGGATCGCCACCGCCGAAGACGCCCTGATCGCGCTCGAGCACGGCGTCGACTGGATCTACGTGTCGAACCACGGCGGCCGCCAACTCGACCATGGCCGCGGCTCGATGGACGTGCTGCCGGAGATTGTGGACGCGGTGGAGGGGCGCGCGAAGATCATCGTCGACGGCTCGTTCTGCCGCGGCACCGACATCGTGAAGGCGCTCGGCCTCGGCGCCGACCTGGTCGGGCTCGGGCGCATGCAGTGCTACGGCCTCGCCGCCGCCGGCCAGGCCGGCATCGTGCGCATGCTGGAACTGTTGGAGGACGAGGTGCAGCGCGCCTTCGGCCTGCTCGGCGTCACCCGCTTCTCGGAGCTCGACCGCAGCTATTTCCATGCGGCCGCGCCGGTGACGTCGCCGCACGCGCTCAGTGCGTTCCCGCTGCTGGAGGTTCCGGATTACCGGTATTGAAGCCGACACGGTTCTATCGCCCGTCTCGGGTCACACCGAGATCGGTGCGATGCCCGTGAGGGTGAGGGGCCGGGACGGCCGCAGCCGCTAACGGCTGGGCATCCACATACTCAGTTCATTTCGGCCAGTGCTTACGTCTGCGGCTCAAAGCCTGCGCGCAAAACGGCCCGGTTACCTGCAGCGCTCAAATCCCCGTGAGGAAGCAAGCGACCGGGCGCGCCGGTGTTGGTGGCGGTGTGATCCCGCCCGGACCGTAAGGGAGCTGCCGGTCCAGTTCACGAGGCGCGGCCAAAAAGCTCTCGGGGAAACGCGCATGTTCGAGATCTCACGCCGCGACGTCGTGTTCGGCGCCGCCGCTGCCTACGCCATGTTCGGGCTTTCCAAGCCGATCGCATTCATCGGCGCCGCCGAGGCGCAACCGGCTCAGGCTCCGGCCTTCCGCAAGTACAAGGTCGGCGATTTCGAGGTGGTCTCGCTCTACGACGGCATCTGGGAAAAGCCGCACGACGAGACGTTCGTCAAGGACGTCAGCCTCGACGAGACCAAGCGCGCGCTGCGGGCGTGGGGACAGACCGATGCCTTCGTGGCGTTCCCGATCACCACACTGGCGGTCAAGACGCCCGCCGGCCTGGTGCTGATCGATACCGGCACCCGCGGCGCGCTCGGGCCGAAATCCGGACTGCTGCCGCAGAGCATGGCGGCTGCCGGGATCGACCCGAAGACCGCCAAGACCATCATCATCTCGCATTTCCACAGCGACCACATTTCCGGGATGATCGAGAAGGACACCAACGCGCCGCTGTTTCCGGATGCGGAGATCATCGTGCCGGCGACTGAGATGAAATGGTGGACGCAGCCGCTCGAGTCGCTTCCGGCCGGCCGTCAGGGCGGTGCCCGGCTAGTGCAGGCATCGCTGGCGAAATGGAAGAACGTGCGCGTGGCGGACGACTCGTCCGAGCCGGTGCCCGGCATCCGCCTCGTGCCGGCGTTCGGGCACACCCAGGGCCACACCGGGCAGATCATCAGCTCCGGCGGCAAGACGTTTTTCTCGACCGTGGACGTCGCCACCAATCCGGCGCTGTTCCTGAAGAACCCGGGCTGGCTTGCGTCCAACGATCACGTGCCGGAACAGGCGGCGGAGACGCGCCGCAAGGTGTTCGACCAGGCCGTCGCCGACAAGATGATGGTGTCGGGCTATCACTGGGGACTGCCGAACGTCGGCACCATCTCCAAGGACGGCAACGGCTACGCCTTCGTGCCGGCCGAGGGCTGAGCGTCGCGATTGACGGCGGTCAATGACTGGCCGGCGCGCTCCGTTACCAAGGCGGGATGGGAGTGAACGCGTCGTCCTATGCGCCGGATGAAGGCGTGCGCCTGAGCGAGCTGGCCTGCGAGATCCTCGACCTGTTTCGCAGCCAGCACCGCCGCCCGGGTGCGCGCATGCGGCTGGTCGAGGTGGTCGACGCGCGGCTGCACGGCAGCGATCCGGCGGTCGCCGCCGCGGTCTCGGAGCTGACCGGCGCCGCCTACCTGAGGGCGCCGGACGCCGACACGATCGAGCTCACGGCCCGCGGTTTCGACGCGGTGCAGCGCGGGGATTACCGTGCGTCGGACTAAACCACCCGCCAAACCCTCGGCCGTCATGCCCGGCCTTGTGCCGGGCATCCACGTCTTGGTCGCCGAGAGAAAGAACGTCGTGGAGCCGGGACAAGCCCGCCCATGACGGGCCCTAAGTCCGTCAACACGGCGGCTGGTTGACGCCCACCACGCGCCAGCCGTGGCCGAGCCCGCCACCGTCGAACCGCTCGCTGCGGGTGAGCGACAGGTTCTCGATCGAGAATGCGAGCGCCGCCTCGGGGGCGAGCTCGAGCGCTTCGGCGAGCGCCGCGCGGATGGTGCCGCCGTGCGCCACCGCGATGATGTCGCGGCCCTCGTGCTCCTTGCTGAGCCGGCGGATGGCGCCGCCGACGCGCTGCATCATGGCGACGAAGCTTTCGCCCTCGGGC
>DASWSO010000808.1:0-5195 GCA_036402635.1 Xanthobacteraceae bacterium | reverse complement strand
CGACAGCGCAGGAGCCTTCCGGCCGGTGAGCGCGGGCCACGGCAGCGGAGGTCAGCCTATCGCGTTTCCAAGGAGTCCCTGTGAGTTCTGCGTGCCGGATACCTGAGGCACACTCCCCAAATACCGGTCGCGAGAGCGCCTTGCGCTATCGGCAAATCTGGTCCTGCAAAGCGTTCGCCCGAGGCGCGGGCTAACGCAGTGTTACGCGTCCGCTACGCCGGACGCAGAGAGTTTCTCGACGATGACCGGATCGAGGCCGGGCATGACGAGTCTACCGAAAGCGATCATGGACGAGCGTCTGATTTAGGGGTTACGGCACCCATGTTTACCGCCGTTAGCGCTTGGGCTTTGTGGCAGCCGCCTTCATGCCGGAGCCGAACCGGTTGTAGACCTCGGCCAGGTCGGCGGCCATCTCGTAGCAGAGATAGATGGTGCGGCTGAACGGATCGTAGCGGGCGCCGACGTCGCCGCAGCTGCGCAGCTCGAGCTTCAGCGGCGCACGCCACGTGTAGGTTGTCGAGGCATTGTCGGCGAGCTGTTCGAGCAGCTGCATGGACTTCGCCGCCTTGGCGTAGACGTCGAGCTTGCCCTTGGCGTCGCCGTAGACGATCTCGAAATCCACCTTCGGCTGGTCCGGCTTGCGACGATACGGGCTCAACAGCTGTTCCCAGGACGCGGTGGCGACCTTGTAGTCGGCGACGCAGGTGTTCTGCCGCTCCGCGGGAAGCTTCGACGTGTCGGCGAGCCGCTTGAACTTCGCCGGATCGGAGCCGACCATCAGGCAGACGATCTGGTAGGCGCGCTGCCGGTCGAGCCCGTGCGCGTCATAGAAGGTCAGCATGTTGCCGGCCTTCTCATCGCGCCTGGCAGTGAGAAACCAGCCCATCGCCGCGTCCTCCAGCACGCGCGCCGACATCACGTCGCCCATCTGCAGCATCGACAGCGTGGCGAACACGTCGGCGGCGTCCTCGTCCTTGCCGCCGAGCACCGGCAGGTTGCGCTCGGCGATCTGCGCATGGCCCATCTCGTGCTGCAGCACGTAGACCATGTTGCCGACCACGAACTCGACGACGCTGACGCGCTGGCCATGGGTCATTTTCTTCATGGCCGGATCGGCGGTCATCATCTGCGCGCCCTTGTCCATCATGGACGCGCCCTTCGGCGGCGTGCGGGCGTTCTGCGCCAGCAGCGGAGCGCTTGCGAGCAAGAGTAGCGGCAAGGCCAGCAGGCAGGGCAGGGGCGGGCGCTTCGGCGCCGCGGTGCGCGCTGCAATCGGACTTCGCGTCATGCTGTGCCCCCTTACTTGGCCGGTGCGGCTGCCGCCGGTCAGTGCGTGCGGCTGCGTTTGGCGATCTTCCGGATGCTGCCATAGCCCCGGTAGAGCTCGCCGAATTCCTGCGCGATCTCGTAGCAGACATGCAGCGTGCGGGTCGGGACGGTCCAGCGCGCGCCCGGCGCGCCGCAGCTGCGCATCTCGATCAGGAACGGCGCCGGCCACACGTAGCGCTCGGCGGCATGCTCAGCGACCAGGTCCAGGAACCGGGTGTCGCGAAAGATGCGCGCGAACAGTCCGAGTCGGCCGGGGGCGTCGTCGTAGCGCACATCGATCCTGCTCTTGGGCTGGTCGGGCGCGCGCCGGTGTGGCGCCAGCACCCGGTCCCAGGAGCGCGAGACGGTCTCGTAGTCCCAGGCGCAGGTGCGCCGCCGCTCTTCCGGCAGCTTGTACTCGTCGGCGAGGTCCTTGAACTTCACCGGATCGGAGCCGACCATCAGGCAGATGATGAAATAGGCGCGCTGCTCGTTGAGCCCGTGCTGGCCGTAGTAGGCCGGCATGTCGCCCTCGGCCCGGTCGCGCCGGGCGCTCAGGAACCAGCCGCGGGCGGCCTCGACCAGCACCTCGTGCGAGAAAGCGGTGCTGACCCTGAGCGCGGTGAGGATGGCGAAGGCGTCGGCGGCGTCCTCCTCGCGGCCCAGCACCGGCAGATCCAGCTCGGAGATCGCCGCATGCCCGAGCTCGTGCGTGGTCACGAACAGCGTGTTGCCGGCGACGAATTCGACCAGCGCCTTCAGCTGCGCCGCGGAGAACTGCTTGAGCCGCGGCTCGTGGGCGAGCTCGCGGGCAGCCTGCTCCATGCCCTCTTCAAACGTTTTCGGGCCGGGCGGAGCCGCTTGCGCTAGCAGCGGCCCCGCACCGAACCCGAACAGAAGAAGCAGGACCCAGCCCGGCCTTGAAAGCCACGGTGCCATCCGCGAGCGATCGCGGCGGACGCGTGCGGGCGACACCGACGCGCCTGAAGGGCAACGGGGCTTCGGCAGACCAGGCCGGATCACATCTTACTTCTTGCTCTTCTTCGACTTCTTGGCCTTCTTCTTCTTTTTCTTGGTGGCCTTGTAGTCGCCGCCACGCGCTTCGCTCGCGGCGCGGGTGGCGTTGGACTGGGCGAGGATCATGGCCGGCTTGTCGGCGCGCACGTCCGTGCTGCCGGAGACCGACGGAGCTGCTGATGCCGGGATTGCCATCGCGAACAATCCGAGCGCCGCGAGCAACGCAATGCGACTGGTTTTCATTGCCTTCCCTTTCAACGAGTGCGCTCCCCAATGGCGCGTTATGGATGAATGCTGGGGACTTCCGAGTGCGTCCGCTTACGGCCGCTATCGGGAGCTTCAAACAACCCAAATGAACGAGGGATGAACTGCTGCCGCATAGGTAGGCGGCGGCAACGGCATGGAACTAGAGGCCGAACGGATACGTTTCCTCGGCCGCCGCCGGTGGCGTGTCGCCGATTGGCGTGATCGCGTGGGTCTCTTCGAACCAGACCAAGGCGTCGAACTGCTCCGGCAGCACCGCCTGGAAATAATGGCTCTGCAGCTCCGTCTCCGGCCGATAGATCACGCCGATGGCGCGCTCCAGCCGCGGCTCGAACAGCGCCTGGCGCAATTCGCCGCGCGCCTGTGAGCCGGCATCGGTGCGGAGATCCGTGAGCGAGCGCGCGATGCCGGCGGCGCGGAGCGCGCCTTCGTAGGCATCGTCGCGCGCCGGCCGCACCGACTTGATCTGCATCGGCTCGTCCCAGTTGGAAGCGGCCGCCACCGTGCCGCGGTCGGTGCCGAAGCCGATCAGCATCGCGCCGTCACCGAACGCGGTGCGGCAGAGCTCACCGATGTTGAACTCGCCCTGCCAGCCCATCTGCGTCGCGGCGGCGTTGCCGATGTGCGAATTGTGCGCCCAGACGACCGCCTTGGCGCCGTCGCCGCGCCGCTGCAGCACGTGCTGCAGCGTCTCGAACATGTGGCGGTCGCGCAGGTTCCAGGACTCGGTCGCGCCGTAATACATCAGCCGGTAATACTGCTCGGCGGCGCGCACGATGCGGGCGTTCTGCAGCGCGTCGAAATAGTCCTCGTCGTCGCCGGACATGCCCGCGAGCCGCCGGTCGAGCAGGTCGCGCAGCTGCGCCACCACCTTCTCCTCGCACGGATCGCGGCCCGACAGCACCGCGCGCCCGTAGCGTGCCGGGTCGGATTGCCAGGGGGTGAGGCAGCCGTAGCGTTCGCGTGCCTGCTTGGCGCCGTCGGGGTCGGTCCGGTCGAGATAATCCAGCACCGCGCGGATCGAGGCGCCGAGGCTGTAGACGTCGAGCCCGCGGAACTCGACGCGGCGCTCTGCGCTCTGCGCGTCGTTATGCGCCCGCAGCCATTCGACGAACGCGCGCACCTCGACATTGCGCCACATCCAGGTGGGAAAGCGGGAGAAGATCGCGTCTTCCGGGATGTCGCGGTCGCGCCGGCGGATCCAGGCGTCGATGCGGGCGGCGTCCGGCCAGTCGGCTTCCACGGCGACGATGGTGAAGCCGTGCTGCTCGATCAGCCGCCGGGTGATGGCGGCGCGGGCGCGATAGAATTCGCTGGTGCCGTGGGTGGCTTCGCCGAGCAGCACCACGCGGGCATCGCCGAAGCGATCGAACAGGGCGCCGAACTCCGCCACCGCGTCGATCGGTGGCAGCGCTTCCGCCGCGGCGCGCAGCATGGCGGGGAGCGGGTCGGCCTTGGCTTTGCGGGCGGTTTCGGACAGATCGAGCATGGTGCCGGAACAACCGCCGCAGGCCCGCAACCGTTCCTCGGTGCGGCGGCCGACCGGATCGCGGGCGCATTGACGCGTCAGGCGGCGAGGCCGACGCGGCGGTACAGCGTGTCGCGGTGGCCGAGCCAGTTCGCCTGCAGCAGCTCTAGGGCGGGGCGGCCCTCGTAGCTCCACGGCACCACCTTCATGTTGAGGCCGACGAAATGCGCCCCGCAGCGGCCGAGACGCGGCGCCTTCGGCCAGAACGGCGAGCACAGCCAGACGTCCTCGCAGGAGACGACGTAAGCCGGCCCGGCGCGCTCGATCGCCACCACCTGCAGCCCCTGCTCGTCGAGCTCGGAGCGCAGCAACACCGGATGCCGATCGAGCACGCTGACCACGGCGTGCTCCAGGTCGAAGCCGGGCGGCAGCCCCTTGATGCCGGTATTGCGCGGCTGCGGCCCGGTCAGATGCGTGAAAGCGCCATGCGCCAGGGTGATGTCGGCGGCGATCAGGCAGCGGCCGTCCTGCGCGTCGAGCCAGCGGCGGATCGCGTCCGGCATCTGCCACAGGATGCAGTCGTTATCGAGCGCGAGCTCGTAACGGTCCGGAAACAGCCGCGGCGGCGCGAACTTCCAGGCCACGCCCTCCGCCATGCCGGCATCGAGGTGCGCCGCGATCGATGCGGGCAGGCCGCCGCAACGCCGCCACGTAACGAAGTCGGGCACAGGCGCGGTGCGCCGATGCGCCTCTCCGACGTCCAGGCCGTTGACGCAAACTGAGTAACGCGCCTGCGCGCCGAACACGCGGACGGCGCCCCAGATCGAGAGCCGCAGCGATTCAAAACCGTGCGCGCTCACGTCGCCGACGGTCCAGCGGACGCCGATGGGAGCCGGCGACATGAGGCGCAGGCGTTGCAGCCGCGGCGGCGCGGAGCTGCCGCGGCCGCGCCGGCTCAGCGGTTGCCGCTGCCGGAACCGCCGCTGCCGGAAGCGCCGCCGCCGGACGAGCCGGTGCTGGGCCGGCCGGCGCTGCCGGTGGTCGCGCCGTCATCGACGATCATCTCGGCGACGATCTGCGTGTCGGGATCGATCAGCAGGATGCGGTCGGGGGTCTTGATGAAGTACAGCTGCTTCAC
>DASWSO010000807.1:0-2358 GCA_036402635.1 Xanthobacteraceae bacterium | reverse complement strand
AGCGTCGCTTGCACATTGAAGCAAGAACAGCACCCATTTCCGCGGCCGCTTGGCGTTAGCTCAAGCCCGCGCGAGGAGTAAGGCCTTGGCCCGCATCGCAGGCGTCAATATCCCGACCAACAAGCGCGTCCTGGTCGCGCTCCAGTACATCCATGGCATTGGCGAGACCAAGGCCAACGAAATCATGCAGAAGGTCGGCCTTCCGGACGAGCGGCGCGTGTCGCAGCTCACCGATTCCGAGGTGCTGCAGATCCGTGAAGTGATCGACCGCGACTACATGGTCGAGGGCGATCTCCGCCGTGAAGTCTCCATGAACATCAAGCGGCTGATGGACCTCGGCTGCTACCGCGGCCTGCGTCATCGGCGCGGCCTGCCGGTGCGCGGCCAGCGCACCCACACCAACGCCCGCACCCGCAAGGGGCCGGCGAAGCCGATCGCGGGCAAGAAGAAGTAAGCCCGAGCTTCGGATCAGGAACACATCAGGGACGCGACGCCCGCAAGGCGGCCCGCGTGAACTGCGAAAGGATCGACCATGGCGAAAGAAGCGACACGCGTACGCCGCCGCGAGCGCAAGAACATCGCGTCCGGCACCGCGCACGTGAATGCCAGCTTCAATAACACCATGATCACCATCACCGACGTGCAGGGCAACGCCATCGCGTGGTCCTCGGCCGGCACCATGGGGTTCAAAGGCTCGCGCAAGTCGACGCCCTATGCCGCGCAGGTCGCGGCCGAGGATGCGGCGCGCAAGGCCATGGAGCACGGCATGCGCACGCTCGAAGTCGAGGTCGCCGGTCCCGGCTCGGGACGCGAATCGGCGCTGCGTGCGCTGCAGGCCTCCGGCTTCACCGTGACTTCGATTCGGGACGTGACCCCGATCCCGCACAACGGCTGCCGCCCGCGCAAGCGCCGGCGCGTGTAAGCAAGAAGACCCCGCCGGCGGACGGCTTGGCCGCCCGCAACCGCCGGCTTCCCGCGCGCGACGTGGGACATGCGCGCCGAGCCTTTTGCTCGCGCAGCGCTCAACCGAACAGGTGATGACGTGATTCAGAAAAACTGGCAGGAATTGATCAAGCCCGAAAAGCTGCAGGTGTCGCCGGGTCCGGACCCGAAGCGGCAGGCCACCGTGGTGGCCGAGCCGCTCGAGCGCGGCTTCGGCCTCACGCTCGGCAATGCGCTGCGGCGTATTCTGCTCTCCTCGCTGCAGGGCGCGGCCGTGCAGTCGGTGCACATCGACGGCGTGCTGCACGAGTTCTCCTCGATCGCGGGCGTGCGCGAGGACGTGACCGACATGGTCCTTAACATCAAGGACATCGCCATCCGCATGCACGGCGACGGGCCGAAGCGCATGGTGGTGAAGAAGCAGGGCCCAGGCCCGGTCACCGCCGGCGACATCTCCACCGTCGGCGACGTCGCGGTGCTCAATCCCGACCTGGTGCTCTGCACCCTCGACGAGGGCGCGGAGATCCGCATGGAGTTCACCGTCAACACCGGCAAGGGCTACGTTCCGGCGGAGCGTAACCGGCCCGAGGACGCGCCGATCGGCCTGATCCCGGTCGACAGCCTGTTCTCTCCGGTGCGCAAGGTCTCCTACAAGGTCGAGAACACCCGCGAGGGCCAGATCCTCGACTACGACAAGCTCACGCTCACGGTCGAGACCAACGGCGCCGTCACCCCCGAGGATTCGGTGGCCTATGCCGCCCGCATCCTGCAGGACCAGCTCAACGTGTTCGTGAACTTCGAGGAGCCGCGCCGCGAGAGCGCCGCCGAATCGATCCCGGACCTCGCCTTCAACCCCGCCTTCCTCAAGAAGGTGGACGAGCTCGAGCTCTCGGTGCGCTCGGCCAACTGCTTGAAGAACGACAACATCGTCTACATCGGCGACTTGGTGCAGAAGACCGAGGCCGAGATGCTGCGGACCCCGAACTTCGGCCGCAAGTCGCTCAACGAGATCAAGGAAGTGCTGGCGCAGATGGGCCTGCATCTCGGCATGGAAGTGCCGGGCTGGCCGCCGGAGAACATCGACGACCTCGCCAAGCGGTTCGAAGACCATTATTGATCCACTGTGATGGCCGGGCTCGTCCCGGCCGTCCGCGTCTTGCTTCACTTGTGACGGCAAAGACGTGGATGCCCTGCACAAGGCCGGGCATGACGGACGAAGGGAATTGAGAGGAACACGGCCATGCGTCACGGCAAAGCCTACCGCAAGCTCAACCGCACCGCCGAGCATCGCCGCGCCATGTTCGCCAACATGTGCGCCGCGCTGATCAAGCACGAGCAGATCATCACCACGCTGCCGAAGGCGAAGGAGCTGCGGCCGATCGTCGAGAAGCTGATCACGCTCGGCAAGCGCGGCGA
>DASWSO010000806.1:0-6817 GCA_036402635.1 Xanthobacteraceae bacterium | reverse complement strand
ATGCCGGTGAAGCTTCCCCGCCGCATCTACGCCGACATGTTCGGGCCCACCACCGGCGACCGCGTGCGGCTCGCCGATACCGAACTGATCATCGAGGTGGAGAAGGACTTCACCACCTACGGCGAGGAGGTGAAGTTCGGCGGCGGCAAGGTGATCCGCGACGGCATGGGGCAGAGCCAGATGACGCGCGCCGCCGGCGCGGTCGATACCGTCGTCACCAATGCGCTGATCCTCGATCACTGGGGCATCGTGAAGGCCGACGTCGGGCTCAAGGACGGCCGCATTGCCGCGATCGGCAAGGCCGGCAATCCGGATATCCAGCCGAACGTCACGATCGTGATCGGCCCCGGCACCGAGATCATCGCCGGCGAGGGCAAGATCCTCACCGCCGGCGGCTTCGACAGCCATATCCATTTCATCTGCCCGCAGCAGGTGGAAGACGCGCTGATGTCCGGGGTTACCACCATGCTGGGCGGCGGCACCGGCCCGGCGCACGGCACGCTCGCGACCACCTGCACGCCCGGGCCGTGGCACATCGGCCGCATGATCCAGGCGGCCGACGAACTGCCGGTCAACCTCGGCATTTCCGGCAAGGGCAACGCCTCGCTGCCGGGCGCGCTGGAGGAGATGGTTTTGGGCGGCGCCTGTGCGCTCAAGCTGCACGAGGACTGGGGCACCACGCCGGCCGCGATCGACTGCTGCCTCTCGGTCGCCGACGACTACGACGTGCAGGTGATGATCCACACCGACACGCTCAACGAATCCGGCTTCGTCGAGGACACGATCGCGGCGTTCAAGGGCCGCACCATCCACGCTTTTCATACCGAAGGCGCCGGCGGCGGGCATGCGCCCGACATCATCAAGGTCGCCAGTCTGCCGAATGTGCTGCCGTCGTCGACCAACCCGACGCGGCCGTTCACCCGCAACACCATCGACGAGCATCTCGACATGCTGATGGTGTGCCACCACCTCGATCCGTCGATCGCCGAGGACCTCGCGTTCGCGGAGAGCCGCATCCGCAAGGAGACGATCGCAGCCGAAGACATTCTGCACGACCTCGGCGCGCTCTCGATGATGTCGTCGGACTCGCAGGCGATGGGCCGGATCGGCGAGGTGATCATCCGCACCTGGCAGACCGCCGACAAGATGAAGCGCCAGCGCGGCCGGTTGGCCGGCGATCGCGACAACGACAATGCGCGTGCCAAGCGCTACGTCGCCAAGTACACGATCAATCCGGCGATCGCGCACGGGGTGTCGCGGCACATCGGCTCGGTCGAGACGGGCAAGCTCGCCGACCTGGTGCTGTGGTCGCCGGCCTTTTTCGGCGTCAAGCCCGACATGGTGATCAAGGGCGGCATGATCGTCGCGGCGCCGATGGGCGACCCGAATGCGTCGATCCCGACGCCGCAGCCCGTGCACTATCGCCCGATGTTCGGCGCCTTCGGCAAGGCGCGGACCGCGAGCTCGGTGATGTTCGTCTCCAAGGCGGCGTTGGAGAACGGCTTGCGCGAGAAGCTCGGCGTGGAGAAGGAGTTCGTCGCCGTGGAGAACACCCGCGGCGGCATTTCCAAGAAGAGCATGATCCACAACGACGCGACCCCGGCGATCACGGTCGACCCCGAGACCTATGAGGTGACGGCCGACGGCGAGCTGCTCACCTGCGCGCCGGCCGAGGTGCTGCCGATGGCGCAGCGGTACTTCCTGTTCTAAACTGCCGGTATGTCCGACACCGCGACAAAGCCTTCACCGAACGATGTCTATGAGGCGGACTACTATGCCTGGACGCAGGAACAGGCGCGCGCCAGCGAGCAGCGCCGACGGGCTGACGTGGATATCGAGAATGCGCCGCCCGGACTTTCTGCCGGAGTAATTCCATGATCCGTGCCAGCGCGGTGCAGCGGTCCGCCGATCTCGACCAAGACGGCATCATCGATCGCGTTGTGCTTGGTGCCGACGAGCGGCACCGGCGCCGCATCGTGCTCACCGGTGAGGCCGGCACCACCTTCCTGCTCGATTTGCCGCAGGCGACGGCGCTGCGCGACGGCGACGGGCTGGTGCTGGAGGACGGCAGCATCGTGCAGGTCGTCGGAAAGCCGGAAGCCGTGCTCGACATCGAAGCCGCGAATGCGACCGAGCTGGCGCGCCTCGCGTGGCATCTCGGCAACCGCCATACCGAGGTGCAGATCATCGGCCAGCGCCTGCGCATCCGCCGCGATCATGTGCTGGAAGCGATGGTGAAGCGGCTCGGCGCCAAGGTCACTGCGCTCGACGCGCCGTTCGACCCGGAATCCGGCGCCTATGGCGCGTCGCTCGGCCAGCTCGGCGGCCACGATCATGCGCGCACACACGGGCACGCACACCCGCCGGCGCCCGGCTCGCGCGATGGCCGGTGAGGACCGGCGT
Organism: Xanthobacteraceae bacterium; assembly: GCA_036402635.1. Classification (GTDB taxonomy): domain Bacteria; phylum Pseudomonadota; class Alphaproteobacteria; order Rhizobiales; family Xanthobacteraceae; genus DASWSO01. The sequence continues at coordinate 4,414 of DASWSO010000806.1, read as the reverse complement.
TCCGGCGAAGCCGAGCGCCGCCGCATAGGCGCGTTCGCGCGCCAGCAGCCGGCCCAAGAGTCCGCCGCGCTTTACAAGCTGCTGGCCTGGCTTTCGCCGGCCTATCCGGTCGGCGCGTTCTCGTATTCCGGCGGTATCGAGTGGGCGGTCGAGGCCGGCGACATCCGCGACGCCGAGACGCTGCGCGCCTGGTTGCAGGTCATTGTGCAGGACGGCAGCGGTGTCTGTGACGCGGTGTTCTTCGCGCATGCGTATCGCGCCGCGGCGGAGCCCGACGATGCGCGCCTGCTGGAGGTGGCCGAGCTCGCCGCCGCGTTCACGTCCTCCAAGGAGCGGCAGCTCGAAACCACCGCCCAGGGCAGGGCTTTTGTCGACACCACCCGTGCCGCATGGCCCTGTCCGGCGCTCGACAGCTTCGCGCGCCACTGGAACGGTGCCATCGCCTATCCGGTCGCGGTCGGGGTCGCTGCCGCGGGCCACGGGGTCGCGCTGGTGCCGGCGCTCGGCGCCTTCCTGCACGCCGTGGCGGCGAACCTGGTCTCGGCCGGCGTGCGGCTGGTCCCGCTCGGCCAGACCGACGGGCAACGCATCATCGCGCAGCTTGCGCCGGCGGTCGCCGCGACGGTTGAGCGCGCGCTCGATACTCCGCTCGACGAGGTGGGCGGAGCGGCGTTCCGCGCCGACATCGCCGGCATGCGGCACGAGACCCAATACACGCGGCTCTTCCGGTCCTGAGCCGGACCTCAACGATGCTCGTCGTCGCTGCCGCCCCGCACGAACTTGTTGAAGCGGCTCAGCTTCCCGTCGTGGGTCCGGTCCTGGTAGAGAAATTCGAGGTCGCGCGCGTCGAAGATGCGGAAGAACTCGTCCCATGCAATGCGGCGCAGATTCTGGTCCTGCTCCCCGTCCGGATCGTCGAAGTCGATGCGCAGGATTTCCGTGTCGCCGACGACCGCCGGATGCCCTCCGCGCGCCTCGGCCCAGCGCCGGATGGTATCGTGGTCGCGCGTACGGTGGGCCTGGTGATCCACCGTCCTCTCCCGTTCTGCGGTTTTGGCCATCGTAGCCTCCGAGCTTGCGATGCCCCGAGGGTCCACACAGCGGCTGGGGCTTGTCGTTGAGCGCCGTCAATTCTGCCGGAGCAAACCCTACCGAAGCGGAGAACAGCATGACGACTTCCAATGGCCCGCTCCGCGTGGGAGTCGGCGGGCCGGTCGGCTCCGGCAAGACCGCGCTGATGGATGCGCTCTGCAAACGGCTGCGCGACCGTTTCGAGATCGCCGCCATCACCAACGACATCTATACCAAGTGGGATGCCGAATATCTGGTGCGCTCCGGCGCGCTCGCGCCCGAGCGCATCGCCGGGGTCGAGACCGGCGGCTGCCCGCATACGGCGATCCGCGAGGATGCGTCGATCAACCTGGCCGCGATCGCCGAGATGCGCGCCAAGTTTCCGGAGCTCGATCTCGTGCTGATCGAGTCCGGCGGCGACAACCTGGCCGCCACATTCTCGCCGGAGCTTGCCGACCTCACCATCTATGTGATCGACGTAGCCGCCGGCGACAAGATCCCGTCGAAGGGCGGCCCCGGCATCACCCGCTCGGATCTGCTGGTGATCAACAAGGTCGACCTCGCGCCGCATGTCGGCGCGTCATTGGACGTTATGGAGCGCGACGCCAAGCGCATGCGCAAGGAGCGGCCGTTCGTCTTCACCAATCTGCGCACCGGCGATGGCGTGGAGGAGATCGCGCGCTTCGTCGAACAGCGCGGCGGCCTGGGTTTGACTCGCCGGGCTTGACCCAGGCGAGCCGCCGAAGAACCATCAGCCGGTATCCCCGGATCGCGTTCGATAGGCAGGCGAGGAAAACGATGCCATTCAAACCGCCCCTGCTGCGCGCCGCACTGATGGCAGCCGTCCTGACCGGCGCGGCATCGCCGGCACCGGCGCAAACTTATCCGAACCGCCCGGTCCATCTGGTGGTCGCATATTCTCCCGGCGGCACCGGCGATTACGTCGCGCGCCTCCTTTCCGACAAGCTCGCGGCCGCGCTCGGCCAGTCGGTGGTGGTGGAGAACCGCGCCGGCGCCAGCGGTGCCATCGGCGCGCAGAGCGTCGTCGCGGCGCCGCCCGACGGCCACATGCTGCTGCTCGGGCAGACCGCCGAGGTCGCCATCAACCAGCACTGGGTGAAGGGGCTGTCCTATGATCCGGAGCGGGACCTGCAGCCGGTGGCGCTCGCCGCCGTGGTGCCGCTGGCTCTGCTCGTCCCCGGCCAGGCGCCACACGCGACACTGCCCGAGATGCTGAAGGCCGCCGGCACCAGCGGCCGCGGGCTCTCGTTCGCCTCCGCCGGTCACGGCACGCCCGGGCATTTCGCCGGCGAGTTTCTAAAGGCGAAGACCAAGGCGAACCTCACGCATGTGCCGTACAAGGGCGCCGGCCCGGCGCTCAACGACCTGCTCGGCGGCCATGTCGATCTCTACTTCCCTGGCCTGCCGGCCGCGATGCCGCACATCAAGAGCGGCACCCTCAAGGCGCTGGCGGTCTCGTCGGCGAAGCGCTCCGCGGTCGCGCCCGATCTGCCGACGGTCGCCGAAGCGGCGCGCATCGACGGCTTCGACTTCACCTTGTGGGCCGCGTTGTTTGCGCCGCGCGCCACGCCGCCGGAGGTGGTGGCGCGCCTCAACCGCGAGATCAACGCGATCCTGGCGCAGCCGGAAACGCGCGCCAAGCTGTTGGAAGCCGGCGCCGAGGTGACGCCGCTCTCGATCGAGCAGACCACCGCCTTCGTGAGGGCCGAAAGCGACAAGTACCGTCAGATCATCCAGGAGACCGGCGTCAAGCCGGAGTGACCCGGCGGCTCGTGTTCGTCATTCGTCGCGTTAAATCACCCGCGGTGCTTGCCGACATCCCACCCGTGCGCGGCGAGATATTTCTCGCCCACCTCCACCGGCTCGTCCTCCAGCGGCGTCGCCATCGTGTCGTTCCAGCGGTTCATGAAGCCGAACAGCGAGATGGTGCCGACGATCTCCACGATCTGCTCCTCGTTCCAATGCGCCCGCAGCGCCGCGAATAGCTCGTCCGTGACGGCGTTCGGCACCTGCGCGGCGGCGAGCGCGAAATCGAGCGCGACGCGCTCGGCGATGCTGTAGAGCGGACTGGTCTGATAGTCCCAGATATCCGCGAGCTTGCGCTCCTCGACGCCCATGTGCAGCGCGCCGCCGGCGGTATGCGCCATGCAGTAGCGGCAGCCGGCCGCGCGGCTCGCCATGTGGGCGATCAGCCGCTTGGTGCCGCGATCCACGCTGCCGTCCGGGTCCCAGATGCTCGACGCGAGCTGCGCCAGCGCCTTCACCATCTTCGGCTTGCGCTGCATGATCAGCACGCTGTTGGGAATGAAGCCGAGCGACTTCTCGTACACCGCGAAGGCCTCGCGCAGCTCCGGCGAATGGTCGGCCGGCAGCGGCTGCAGGCGAGGGGAGGGCGGGGGCGGCGCGAAACGGGTGTTCATGGCTTTCTCCGGCTGATCGGGGGCCCATGAACCAGCCGCCGTGGCGGATGACAAGCGTCGCCGCGATGACCATATTCCGGGCGATGGAGACACCTCCCGAAAAACCCAAGAAACGCCCCGACCCGGCGCGGCCGACCCGTGCCAAGGCGTCGCGCGAGCGGCTGGCGCCGCTGGCGCCGGCGCTGGCCGAGTTGCTCAATCCCGGAATCGCGCGCGGTACCGCCGGCGTGGGCTCGCAGACCGGGCTCGCCGACCCGCAGCCGAAGCGCAAGGCCAAGCCTGGCCCCGCACCGGCGCCGGAGGCCGCGCCGAAATCCGGGCTGCAGCCGCCCTCGGACAATTCGTTCGACCGCCGCGCCGACTTCGCCGCCGCCCACCAGGCGCGGCTCTCGACCTCCTCCGGTTTCGCGGAGGCGCCGCAGAAGGGCTACGTGGCGCGCGAGCCGCTGGGGGAGGGTCAGGGAGGGGGGGCTGAGCCGGCCGCGGCCGAGCTTCGCGCTAGCGACCGCGGCGGCGTGGGATCGAAGCAGCGGCGGGACACCCGCACCAGCCCGTACGGACCGCTGGTGCGGCCGCTGTCGGAATCCGTTTCGCCCGGCCCGCTCGATCCGGACCTGGCGAGGCAATGGGGCATCGACGAGGAGGACGCGCCCGCGTCCCCGCCGTCGGGACGCGGCGAGGGCCTGATCGCGTCCGGCCCGACCGCGCCGCGCCGGCGCACGCAGGACATCGGCGGCCCGATCGCCGGCATCGCCAGCCAGGCCGCGCTCGACTCATTGCTGCGGGCCGGTCGCGCGGAGTTCGCGCAGGCCGACAAGGTGTGGATACCGCACCGGCCGCCGCGCCCGGAAAAGTCCGAAGGCGGCCAGCCGCTGGTCATCAAGTCCGACTTCGAGCCGAGG
>DASWSO010000805.1:0-3025 GCA_036402635.1 Xanthobacteraceae bacterium | reverse complement strand
GACTTCAAGACCGGCGTCGCACCGGAGGCGCGCCGCAAGCCGGGCTTCCCGTACTACGGCTCCGACATCAAGCTGCAGACCCGCTTCATCCTCGAGAACCTCAAGCGCACGTTCGAAGCTGCCGGCAGCTCGCTCGACCAGGTCCTGAAGGCGCAGGTGTTCCTCACCGACCCGAACGACTTCGCCGGTTTCGACGAGGTCTATAAAGAGTACTTCCCGAAGCTGCCGCCCGCACGCACCACGGTCGGCACCACCGGCCTGCTGGTCGAAGGTACGCTGATCGAGATTGACCTGGTCGGTGTCGCTGGCGGGCGCGGTGTCGAGAAGGTGGCGGTGCGCTCCGGCGCGCCGCAGCCGGTCGCCAACTATACCGAGGCGTTCAAGGTTGGCGATCTCGTCTTTGCTGCCGGCCAGGTGGCGAGCGACCTAAAGGACGGCGTGCCGGCTTCGGCGATGAAGAAGCCCGGCTTCCCGTACTACGGCTCCGACATCAAGCTGCAGACCCGCTACATCATGGAGAACCTGAAGCGCACGTTCGAAGCCGCCGGCAGTTCGCTCGACAAGGTCGTCAAGGCGCAGGTGTTCCTGATGGACCTCAACGACTTCAACGGCTTCGACGAGGTGTGGAAGGAATACTTCAAGGTGCCGCCGCCGCGCACGACGGTGGGCACCTCGGCGCTGCTGGCAAAGGACACGCTGGTGGAGATCGACCTGATCGGCGTCGCCGGCTAAGACGCGCTAGAAGCCAAGGGGCAGCGGAGCTTGACCGCTGCCCCTTCGGCGTTATCGCTCGCGGCGTTGCGTTGCGCTGCGGTGCGCGTGCATCGATGGGCTCATGCCCCCTGCAGCGCCTCCGCGCGAGGCGAGACGCCGAAATTTCGCCCGGGAATCGAGGCCAGCAGCGCCCGCGTATAAGGATGCTGCGGGTTGCCGAAAACGCTCCCGATCGGACCCGTCTCGACGATCTCTCCGTCCTTCATCACCCCGACGAGATCGCAAACCTGCGCCGCGACCCGCAGGTCGTGCGTGATGAACACCACGGAAAGATCGAGCCGGGCGCGCAGCTCGGTGAGCAGCCGCAACACCTGCGCCTGCACCGAGACGTCAAGCGCCGAGACGGGCTCGTCCGCGATCAGGACCTTCGGTTCGAGCGCAAGCGCGCGCGCAAGGCCGATGCGCTGGCGCTGGCCGCCGGAAAATTCGTGCGGGTAGCGATCGGTCGACGCCGGATCGAGACCGACGAGTGCGAACAGCTCCTTGGCGCGCGCCAGAGCCTGCGCACGCGGCGTACCGTGAATGGCGAGGCCTTGCGCCACCAGCTCGCCGGCTTTGCGGCGCGGGTTGAGCGAGGCGAACGGGTCTTGGAACACCATCTGGATATGGCGGGTCTCGGCCCGCATCTGCTCGCGCGTCAGTTTCGCCAGATCTTTTCCGTTCAGCCGGATCGCGCCGGCATCCGGATCGACCAGGCGCACCAGGCAGCGCGCAAGCGTCGACTTGCCGGAGCCGGACTCGCCGACGATGCCGAGGGTGGCGCCCTTCGGCAAAACAAGCGACACGTCCTTGACCGCATGGGTGACACGCTGTCCACGGCCGAAGAAGCCGCCGCTGCGGTAGGTCTTCGACACATGCTCGATGGTGAGGATCGCTTCATCCGCAAGCTGGCGCGGCGGCGGCGCCTTCAAGGGCGGCACCGCGGCGATGAGCTGCCGCGTGTAGGAATGCTGTGGATTATTGAGCACCGCATCCGCCGTCCCGGCCTCGACGATGAGGCCGTGCTGCATCACGGCGACGCGGTCGGCGATCTCGGCGACGACGCCGAAATCATGCGTGATGAACAACACCGCGGTGCCCTTGCGCCGCTGCAGGTCGCGGATCAGCGCGAGAATCTGCGCCTGCGTCGTCACGTCGAGCGCGGTGGTCGGCTCGTCCGCGATCAGCACGCGCGGATCGAGCGCGAGCGCCATGGCGATCAGCGCGCGCTGGCGCTGGCCGCCGGAAAGCTCATGCGGATAGACGCCGGCGGCAAGCCGCGGGTCCGGAATGTGCACTTCTTCCAGCAGGCTCTGCACCTTGGCGGCGATCTCGGCCTTCGAGAGCTCCGTGTGGATGCGGAACATCTCGCCGATCTGGTCGCCGATGGTGCGCAGCGGGTTGAGCGCCGTCATCGGCTCCTGAAAGATCATCGCGATGCCGGCGCCGCGCACATGGCGCATCTCGGCTTCGCTCGCGAGAGCCAGATCTTTGCCCTCGAACAGGATGTGCCCGGCCGCAATCTCGACGCCGCCGGGCAGCAGGCGCATGACCGCGTTGGCGGCCATCGATTTGCCGGAGCCGGACTCGCCCACAATGCAGACGATCTCGTTCGGCGAAACGTTCAGCGTTACATGCTGTAGTGCGAAGGGTCGGTCGGCGCCGGGCGGCAGCCGCACGCTCAGCTTTTCGAGCGACAGGATGGCGCTCATCGGCCTTTCAGCCTCGGATTGAGCGCATCGTTGAGCCCTTGGCCGACCAGCGACACCGCGAGCACTGTGACGAGGATGGCGACGCCGGGAATCGCCGAGACGTACCACTGCACGCGCAGCACGTCCCGGCCGAGGCCGATGAGGTTGCCCCAGGAGGCGATGTTGGGATCGGAGAGTTTCAGGAAGGCGAGCGCGCTTTCCAACAGGATCGCCACCGCCATGACGACGCTGGCATAGACGATGATCGGCGGCAGCGCGTTCGGCAATATCTCGCCGAAAATGAGCCTAGCGTCGCGCAGGCCCAGCGTGCGCCCGGCCTGCACGAATTCGCGGTTGCGCAGCGAAAGGAATTCGGCACGCGTCAGCCGTGCTGGCGCCGGCCAGGACACGACGCCGATCGCGATCGTGATGGTGGTGATGGTGGAGCCAAACACCGCGACCAGCACCAGCAGCAGCAGGAAGTTCGGCAGGATCTGGAAAGCTTCGGTGACGCGCATCAGGATGTTGTCGATCCAGCCGCCGTAGTAACCGGCGACCGCGCCGATCACGATGCCGATCAG
>DASWSO010000804.1:0-2781 GCA_036402635.1 Xanthobacteraceae bacterium | reverse complement strand
TAAGAGCCGGACAGGGCGCCGCGCACGACGTTGCCCGAAGGCGCAAACACCGCCCAAACGATGCCGAAGCCCTGCGTGACGCCAAGGTCTACCCCGAGCTTGCTGATCGCGCCGTCATAGGTCTCCAACTCGCCAGCCGCGTTCTGGAAGGTGCAGGTCACCTCCTTGCGTGACACGACGACCATGCCCACGCCCGGTGCCACGTCGCAGGTCAGCGTTCCTACCTGGACGACCTGTGCTTGGGCGGCGGTGGCGATCATCCCGGCGGCCGCCGCTGCGGCCACTCCGATCCATGCGCGCAGTCTCATTGCTCAATCCCCATTGTACGAAAGCGTAACTAAATGCGGGGCCTACGGCTAAGGTTCCGATCGGCTGGGGATAACGCCCGTTGCGGTGAGTTTACCTGCCGAAGGAACAGACCCTGTGAGCCAAGGTTGATTCGCATCGGGTTCTTCCGGTTGCGGCGGGGTGTTCGATGTCCAGCGGTTCCAATTCATCGACATCGGGTATGTCCGGGTTCGGAAAGCGGGCCTTCGCGCTGATCGGCGGACTTTCGGCCATCGTGCTGGCAGTCGGATTGATTGGAGAATTCGGCGCGCGGCGGGTCGCCGCCCCCGCGGTCGTGACCGAGAAGACCGCCGCTGCCAGGGTCGAGACGCCCCCACCTCGGATCGAACCAGCGCCCGGGTCCGCGCCTGCACAGGCATCGATGCCTGCATCGCCACCGCCTGCACCAGCCGCGGCACCCGCACCTGCATCGAGCCCTGCCGCCGTGCCGATCCGGACGGCGCGGGAGACGGTGTCGCGGAGCGCTGCAAACCGGCCCCTGGCCATCGGGGGGCCGCCACGTCCCGACCAGTTCAAGCCGGCCGAGCCTGGCCCGGCGTCATCAAGCGCAACCGAAAGCGCCGCGGGACCGAAACCGCCGGTCGATGCGCCAGCCGCCGCGGACGGGTCGCGCAAGGTGCGCGTGATCGCGATCGAGCGTCAGCCCGACGAGGCTGCCAAGGAGGCGGCTGCGTCGGCGCGGGCCGGCGCGCCCAATCCAGCGGAAGAGCCGATCGCGACCGCACAAGCGGCCCCGCCGAGCACCCCCGCCATAACGCAAGCAGAGTTCTCCGCCCCTGCGAAGGCCAATGCGGCCCCGGATCGGCTGTCGGACGAATCTGGTTCGCCTTCTGCCGTCCCGGCCGCAGGCATCCAAGCCGAACCGCCGAAACGGCAAGCCGAATTCCCGCCGCTTCCGCCTCCAGCGCCGCCTGTCAGGACGGCCAATGTGGAAGAGCCGAGCCAGGCGATGGTACGTGCGCCATTGCCCACACGCGTCGCGCGGCCTGAGCCCGAGGACGTGCTTCCGATGCCCCGCCGCGCAGCGCGGCCGGAGCGGGAGCAGGATCTTCCGGTAAACCGCCCTGCCTCGCGGCCGCCTTTCAGGCCGGACCCCGTGACAGCGGTGCAGAACGCCCGGCGAACGGCTGCTGTGGCAGCGCCCGCCACGACGGCGGCACCGGCCGTCGCGCCGATCCCACGCATCCCCACGGAGCGGATTCCAAATCTGGACCAAGCCTACAGGCGTATGCAGGCAGAGAGCCAGGCAGCGGTCCAGCGCCCGGTGCGCCGCCAATCCAGGGTGGCGTTGGGGCAGCCGCGCCACCCAACTCCATCGGCGAAAGCCGAGAGGCAGCCGCCGAGCCCAAGGCTCGTCGTGATGCACATGCGGACCTACCGCGCTCCCGACGGCGAACTCTTCGACGTCCTTTATCGCAGGCCGCCCGCGACCGACCGTCAGCGCTTCTCGGCAAGCGGAGCCGGCCCGTCGCGCGGGGGCGTGATGGACTGGGTCAATCGCTAACCGACCACGTCTGTCTCTCGTATCGCCGGTAGAGGCGGGTCCGGATCTGACCTAGCATCCTCCCGCCGCGCATCGACGCGGCTGACAGCCGGAGCCGCCTAAGCGGACGACCGGCGCGGGAGGAAACAATGAAATCGACCTCGCTTTGGTTCATGTCCCTGGCGCTGGCCGCCGGCGCGGGATGGCTCGCCTCCGGCGCCTCGCAGGCTCCTGCAACGGCCAAGGAGCCCCGCTTCCCTCAGCTGACGTTGGAGCAGCTCAACGAGCAGCAGCGTCCGCTTGGCGAGAAGATCATGAAGATCTCCAGCGTGGGGATCGGCGGGCCGTACAACCCGCTGTTGCGGAGCCCGGTCCTGGCCAGCCGGATGTACGATCTCCTCGAATATCTGCGCTGGAACAGCTCGCTGCCGCCTCGGCTCAGCGAGCTCGCGATCCTGATACAGGCGCGGCTCTGGCGCTCGCAGGTGGAGTGGTACGCGCATTATCCCCTCGCGCTGAAGGCCGGGCTGTCCGAGCAGGTCGCAGCCGATCTCAAGGCCAACAAGCGGCCCACAGGCATGAAGCCTGACGAGGAGGCGGCCTACGATCTCTGCATGGATCTCTCGACCAAGCACGAGGTCTCGGACGAGGTGTTCAACCGCGCCAAGCAGGTTCTGGGCGAGCAGCAGGTGGTCGACCTGATCGGGATCAGCGGGACCTATATTACCGTTGCGATGATCTTGAGCGCAGCCGAGGCCGGCGTTCCGGCGGGCAAGGAGCTGCCGTTCAAGCCCGGCGAGCCGTAAGGGCTTGCCTCATTACCCTGCTGTGCCGCTCGCACGGCGGGGCCGGTCCGGTTCGCAAGGACCCCCTCTGCACTAAAGGGGGCGCACTTGCGGTGCCGGGCCGATCGGGCGACAAACCGCCGGAGTTTACCGGAGGACAGAATG
>DASWSO010000803.1:0-4812 GCA_036402635.1 Xanthobacteraceae bacterium | reverse complement strand
GCCCATGATCTCGCTCCCTTCGCATGTCAGCGCGGCTCCGCCGCCACATAGCAGCAACATGAAATCGACCGCAGCAATTTTGGCGCAGCTGCCGTCGATCGAGTGACTAAATCGGTCGCTGGCGGGGCTCGCGATCTGTGCGTCACGAGGTCGGAAGAACAGAATGTTGGAACCACTGAAAACCGCATCGCTCCCCCACAACCGCCGCGATATCCTTGGCTTGGCCATCCAGGGCTCGGCCATCGCCGCCGCCGCCACCTTGCCGGGTATTTCGGCTGCCGCGCAGACACAAGGACAGAACAGCATGCCGACAACGGCGGCAAAACATTACCGACCTCCGGTCCGCTTCGGCTTGGGCGGTGTACCGCTGGGCAATGAGTTTGCGATCATTACCGAGAAGGACGCCTATGCCACGCTCGAAGCGGCATGGAGCGCTGGCGTCCGCTACTACGACACCTCGCCTTGGTATGGCCTCGGCCTGTGCGAGCGCCGGTTCGGCCATTTCCTCCACACCAGGAACCGCAGCGAGTACGTCCTCTCGTCCAAGGTGGGGAAGCTCCTCAAGGCGGCGCGGCAGAATAACGCGAAGGAGTATTTCCCGTTCACGCCGTCCCCCAACAACATCGTCTTCGATTACACCGCCGATGGCGTGAAGCGCTCGATCGAGGACAGTTTGCAACGGCTCGGCGTCGATGCGCTCGATATCGTCTTCGTGCACGACCTCTCGCCCGACAATAGCCTGCTGCCCACGCCTTGGGAGGAGCAGTTCGAGATTGCGCGCAAGGGCGCCTTCTCCGCTCTCACGCGGATGCGCGAGCAAGGGCTCATCAAGGGCTGGGGCCTGGGCGTGAACAGGCCGGAACCGATCATGAAGCTGCTGGAGGTTGCAGACCCGGATGTGTGTCTGCTGGCCTCGCAATATTCGCTGATCGACCACGAGAACGCGCTCCACCATGTGTTCCCGGCCGCGCACGCCAAAGGCGTTTCATTCGTGGTGGGTTCGTCGCTCAACGCCGGCTTCATCAGCGGCAGTGCGCGGTACAATTACGGCAAGGAGAATTACAAGATTCCGCCCCCGATTCTCGAAAAGCGCGACAAGCTGCGCGAGGTCGCGGGACGGCACGGCGTCGATCTCCGCACCGCGGCGCTGCAATTCTCCGCAACGCCGGACGTCGCCTCGGCCCTGATTGTCGGCGCCGGTAGCGAGCAGCAGATTCTCGCTGACTACACCTCCATGCAGGTCAAAATCCCAGCCGACTTCTGGGCTGAGCTGAAGCAGCGCAAGCTGATCGAACAGGACGCGCCTGTGCCTGCCTGACGGCGCGGTGGAGCCGCATATGTGTGGCCATAGCCGGCACGCGCTTGCGACGGCGCCAGCCGCCAACGGCGTGCCGAGATCGCCGCAGCCACGGATCGTGGCAATCCGCATCTACTGACGACATCGGCGGGCAAATGTTTCGCGGGCGCGTGCCCACATCCGATGCGGGGTCGACTGCTTCAGCTGTTTTCAAGGAGTCTGTGATGACACGCGCCCTATTCATTGTTGCTGCCGTCGTGATTGCCGTCTCGACGTTTGCCCACAGCGAAAGTTACGCGGCTCCCGGTTCGGAAAACTCGGCGCCGGTGCGGAATTGGTACGGCCCTGGCCAGTATGACCGCATGACGAACGGCAGCGACGCCAGCACCCCGGGCCACAATTGAACCCTGAGGCTTGGGGCCGGCCGAGAGCAAGCGACACTCACATCCGGATCAGCTCGACCGCGCCGAGGCGCGGCGGCTCCGGGTCGTCATAGACCACTTCGCGGCCGCCGGCATCGGCGAGCCCCTTGCGCCGCACCACCACCTGCAGCGCGGCCGGATCGAAGCTTGGCGCGCGCGCCACCTGCAGCACCGCGGCGGTCGCCGCGAAGGTGAGCGTCGGGCTGCCGCCGCCGAACAGCGCCAGCGTGCCGATCCGGTCGGAGGCAACGCCGGGTACGCCGAGCGCAAGCTCGTAGGGCGACGCGCGGTCGCGTGCGGCCGCGTCGCGCACCACCAAGCGGAACCGGCCGGTGCGCGCCTCCTCGATCGACAGCGGTGCTGCGAGCTTGAGCGGCGCGCGGTGCTCACCGCCGACCGGGCGGATATCGGCAGCGCTTGCGATCACGGTCCCGGGCGGTTCCGGCGGCGGGACCGCCGGGCGCCCCTGCGGCCACGCATAGGGCGTGCGCCGCACCGGCTCGTCGTCGTAGCGGTAGACCAGCTGGTGCTGGTTCTCGAGCGCATGCGCGGTGGCGATGCGCACGTCCTGCCCGTTCTCGTCGACGAACGTGAAGGCGGTGTGCATCCAGGACAGGTCCTGCGTCGGTGGCACATGGCCGGCGGCGGGATTGAGCCACTTGGTCCACAGCCGGTCGATATTGGCGGCGTGGCACCAGAACAGCGGATCGCGCGCCGCCGTGGTGGCGAGCCCCATGTCGCCGGCCCACAGGCCGAGCGAATCATGCACGTCGTTGGCGATCGCCTCCAGTCCGCCGATGCCGCGGTCGTCGGCCGGCGCACCCTTGGCGCCGCCGAACGCAAGGTTGGCTTCGGCGCGGTTCTCGGTCGCGAACCAGGGCAGCGCCAGCGTGTCGCGGATCTGCCGCGGCAGGTCCGGCCGCAGGCCGGCCGTGCGGGTGTCGATCGCCGGATGCCGCACCGCGCGCGCCAGCGCGTTTTTCCGCGCATAGACGTTGGCGGCCGGCGCCGCGCCGGCGCCGAGCTCGTCCGCTGCCGGCATGAAGATCTCCGGCACCCGCAGGTCGTTGGGATCGTCGAAGGCCCAGTACGGCAGCGTCAGCGCGCGGTCGCCCGACACCGCGCGCAGGATGCGCTCGAAGTAGACCAGGTACATCCGGTTCCAGGCCAGGAAGAAGTAGTTGCGGCGCGGCGCCTTGTTGAAATAGCCGGCGTGCTGGCGCATCTCCGGCGCGATCTGCTCGGGCGCGGCGCCGAAAAGGCTCGCCTGGAACCACCAGTTGCGCTTGTCCCAGGTCGGCAGCCGCATCATCGCGTCGACGCCGCGGCGGAAGCTTTCGAGCCGCGGGCTCTTTTCGCGCGCGAGCGTCGCGATCGAGGCGCGCACGTACAGCGCCGGTTGCGCCGAAACCGGACGCGCCAACGCCGACGCCGCCAGCGCGGCGCCGCCCTGCAACAGGGTGCGGCGGGTCGGATGCATGCATTGAGCCCCGCGGCCGGCACGGCCGCGCCGCATCATGCGCCGACCGGCGCCGGCACGGGAAGCGCCCGTTCGGGCGTGGCGGCCACCTGCGACAGGCGGGCGCGCCAGAAATGCATGACGCGGCCGGCGGTCGAATCGGAGAGCCGGTCGAACTGATCCATCGCACTCGCCAGCGACGGGCTGCCGGCCATCAGCCGCAGCGACAGCACCGCCTCCACGGTCGACCACGGATAGCCCATCGCCTTGCACAGGATCAGGATCGGGTCGGGCCGGCCGGCATTGATCAGCCGGTCGATGATATGCAGCGGCACGCGGCTGAGCGCGGCCAGCGCCACCGTGGTGTCGTCGAAGGCGCCGGCCTTGGCGAACTCCACCAGCTTGGCCTCGTTGAGCTGGCCGCGCCGGCGCAGCGCGGCGACGCGCCCGCGCGCCGCCCGGTAGTCGCGGCGCTGCGCCTCGTCGAGGTCGGAGGCGACGCCCGCCAGGATGCGCTTGATGTCGGTCTGCAGCGCCGGGGTCGCGTTGGCGACCAGCCGGGCCTGCACCACGGTGGTGGCCTGCAGCACCAGCCGGCGAAACAGCTTGGTTGGGATGTCGCTGCGGCGGCCGACCTGCTCGGCCAGCACCGAATCGGTGCCGGCGCGCTGCACCAGCGCGGTGAAGCCGCCTTCGGAGAACTGCGCGCTGGCATTGCCGGCGAGATGGTGCACCACCGCCTGGTCGCCACGCGCCACCAGCACGTCGGTCACCGGGGCGGCGATCTCCGGCCGCGCCGCGAGCGCCAACAGGTGGTCCTGCCCCTGCTGCCGCGCGATCTCGACCAGGTCGGCTTCGGCGAGCCGCGCCGACTGCGTCAGCACCGGGCCGGCGACGCCGATATCGTCGGCGCCGGCGAGCTTGCGGATCAGCTGCACCGGCGCGTTGCCGATCGGCGCCAGCGTGGCGGCGAGCTCGACCAGCGCGCGCGCCTCGATCTCGGTGACCAGCCGGCAGAACACCTCGTCGAACACCGCGACCTGCTCCTCCGAGAGCCGGTCGGCGCCGGAGAGGAAGAGCGCGGTGATCTGCTCGACCGTCGCCGCCCGCCGCTCGGCGGAGCCGCGCCGGATCGCGTGCTCGAGGTCGGACAGCAGCGGTTCGGGAGCGGCCATGCGGGTCTCTGCCGCAGGCTCGCGGCGGGCGGGCTCCCGGCCGGATCGCGCGGTCGAACAACAACGGGACGCCGTCGGCAGCACGGCCGCCGCAAGCCACCCCGGAATGCTAGGTTCGGAAGATGAATGAACGGCTTAGCGGCCGCCGCGGCGGCGCCGGCGGGCCGTTTCGAGGCGCTTCGCCGGCGCTTGAGGGGCATCTTGCCATGGGCGCGGCGAGCCTATAGCTATGCGGCCCGCGCCGGCCTCGTCCGGCGCTGCCGGCCGTCTCGGCCGCGGGCGCCCGTAGCTCAGCTGGATAGAGCACCAGACTACGAATCTGGGGGTCAGAGGTTCGAATCCTTTCGGGCGCGCCAACGATAACAAGCGCTTAGGGCTTGATCCCGGCCTTGCATAGGTCATCGGGGTAACACCAGGGGTAACAAGCGATGGGCGCGGAAGCCGACCCAGAACTGGTGC
>DASWSO010000802.1:0-1988 GCA_036402635.1 Xanthobacteraceae bacterium | reverse complement strand
ATCGTGGTGGCGCTCGCGGCGATCTTCGGCTGGGCCGGCTCGACGCTCGGCGTGTTCGACCGCGCGGCCGCCGCGATCGTCGCCACCGGCGGCGGCGAATACACCATTCTCGCTTTGCTGATCGTGATGCTGATCGTCATCGGCATGTTCCTCGACGGGGTCTCGACTTTCCTGATCCTGCTGCCGCTGCTGATGCCGATCGCCGCACGCTTCGGCTGGGACCCGGTCTGGTTCGGCATCCTGATCACGCTGAAGATCGCGATCGGGCAATTCACCCCGCCGATGGCGGTGAACCTGATGGTGTCCTGCCGGATCGCCGGCGTGCCGATGGAAGCGACGCTGCGCTGGGTGTTTCCGCTGATCGCCGCCATGTTCGTGGTGCTGATCCTGGTGGTCATCTTCCCGCAGCTGGCGCTGTGGCTGCCGCGCACGCTGGGCTATTGATGCGCGCCAACGCGAGACACTCCCAATGACCACCAACGAGATGACCGGCGGCGAAGCGCTGGCCCGCATGATCCAGGCTTTCCGCGGCGGGCCGATGTTCGGCATGGGCGGCTTCCAGCTGCTGCCGTTCTACGATGCCGCGCGCCGGCTCGGCCTGGCGCATCACCTGATCAACGACGAGCGCGCCGGCGTGTTCGCGGCCGACGCCTACGCCAAGGTGTCGGGCCGGGTCGGCCTCGCCGACGCGACGCTTGGCCCCGGCGCCACCAATCTCGTCACCGGCCTGGTCGAGGCGCTCAACGCCGGCACGCCGATGGTGGTGCTGGTGGGCGACAGCCATCGCCTGCATTCCTGGAAGAACATGACGCAGGAATCGCGGCAGACCGAGATCCTGCGGCCGGCCTGCAAGGAATTGATCCGCATCGAGCACGTGCAGCGCATTCCCGAACTGCTGCGCCGCGCCTTCGCGGTCGCGACCACCGGACGGCCTGGGCCGGTGGTGGTCGACGTGCCGGAGGACGTGTGCCACGGCACGCATCCGTTCGAGGATGGCGATTTCGCCGTGAACGCGCGCTACCAGGCGGCGCCGGCGCTGCGCAGCCGGCCCGCGGCCGACGATGTCGCGCGCGCCGCGGCGCTGCTGGCGAAGGCCGAGCGGCCGATCGTGCTGGCCGGCGGCGGCGTGCACATCAGCCAGGCCGCCGACACGCTCACCGCATTTGCACGCGAGTTCGGCATCCCGGTCGCGCACACGATGAGCGGCAAGGGCGCCATCCCATGCGTCGATCCGCTCAGCGCCGGGCTGTTCGGCCGCTACGACCGCATCGCCAACAAGCTGATCGAGGAAGCCGACGTCATCCTGGTCGCGGGCTGCAAGCTCGGCGAGATCGCCACCAAGCGCTACACGGTGCCGCCGCGCGGCAAGACCGTCATCCACCTCGACATCATGGCGGAGGAGATCGGCCGCACGCTGGAGCCGGAGATCGCGCTGTGGAGCGACGTGCGCGCCGGCGTGACGGATCTGCACGACGCGATGCGCAGCGACGCGGACGCGATCCGCAGTCGCCGCGCCGACTACGCCGCCGACGTGGCACGCCGCATGGCGCAGTGGCGCGAGAGCGTGCGCGAGCGCTACGAGTCGGCGGAAGTCCCGGTCAGCATGGGCCGCATGATCGGCGAGTTGAACAAGCTGATGCCGGCGGACGGCATTCTTGTCGCGGACGGCGGGTTCGCCGCGCACTGGGCCGGGCTGCTTTACGACACCAAGCAGGCCGGGCGCGGCTTCGTGCCGGACCGCGGCTTCGCCTCCATCGGCTACGGACTGCCCGGCGCGATGGGCGCGGCACTGGCGGCGGATGGCCGCAAGGTCGTGAGCATCACCGGCGATGGCGGTTTCAACATGATGCTGGGAGAGTTGGAGACGGCGCGGCGGCTCGGCTCCGACATCACGCTGCTGGTCGTCAACAATGCCGCGTCAGGCTACGTGAAGGCGCTGCAGCACCTGATGTACGGCGCCGGCAGCTATCACGCCTCCGATCTGGCGG
>DASWSO010000801.1:0-3378 GCA_036402635.1 Xanthobacteraceae bacterium | reverse complement strand
GGAGAGTTTCAGGAAGGCGAGCGCGCTTTCCAACAGGATCGCCACCGCCATGACGACGCTGGCATAGACGATGATCGGCGGCAGCGCGTTCGGCAATATCTCGCCGAAAATGAGCCTGGCGTCGCGCAGGCCCAGCGTGCGCCCGGCCTGCACGAATTCGCGGTTGCGCTGCGAAAGGAATTCGGCGCGCGTCAGCCGTGCCGGCGCCGGCCAGGACACGACGCCGATCGCGATCGTGATGGTGGTGATGGTGGAGCCGAACACCGCGACCAGCACCAGTAGCAGCAGGAAGTTCGGCAGGATCTGGAAAGCTTCGGTGACGCGCATCAGGATGTTGTCGGTCCAGCCGCCGTAGTAACCGGCGACCGCGCCGATCACGATGCCGATCAGGATCGCGATGGCGGTCGCGACCACGCCGATCAGCAGCGAGAAGCGGGCGCCGTGAAATATCTGCGCCGCGATGTCGCGGCCGGAATTATCGGTCCCGAGCAGGAAGCGCGGATTGCTGAAAGGCCAGATCAGCGGCCGGCCGGCGAGGCTGAGCGGATCGCGCGGATAGAGCCAGCCGGCGCTGATCGCCATGACGAGGATTGTCAGCAGCAGAAAAAGTCCGACGATCGCCGCCGGGCTGCGGAAGTAACGCTTCAGCGCCTCCATGCTTCAGGCGCCCGAAGTGATGCGGGGGTCAAGCCGCGCATAGGCGATGTCGACGATGAAATTCACCACGATCACCAGCACCGACGACACGAACACGATGCCGAGCAGCGTATTGAGGTCGCGCTGCACCACCGACTCGTAGGCGAGCCGCCCAAGCCCTGGCAGAGAAAACACGCTCTCCACCACCACGGAGCCGCCCAGCATCGTGCCGGCCTGCAGGCCGACCAGCGTCACCATCGGCAGCAGCGCGTTGCGCAGCACGTGCCGGACGACGACGCTGGTCTCGTCGAGCCCCTTCGAGCGGGCGGTGCGCACGAAGTCGAGGTTGAGCACTTCCAGCATCGAGGCGCGCATGATGCGCAGGTAGATGGCGAGGAAGATGAGGCCGAGCGTCAGCGACGGCAGGATGAGGTGGCGCGCGATGTCGAGCGTGCGGGACAGACCCGTATGGGCGACGGTGATGTCCTCGAAGCCGCCGGCCGGCAGCCACTGCAGGTAGATCGAGAACACGACGATGGCCATCAGGCCGAACCAGAACGACGGCGTCGCATAGAAGATCAGGCCGAGGGTGGAGATGATCGTGTCCGGCCAGCCGTTGACGCGGCGCGCCGCCATCACGCCGAGCACCAGCCCCATGAAGAACGCGAAGGATAGCGAGGCGGTCATCAGCAGCAGGGTCGCGGGCAGACGCTCGAAGATGACGGTGGTCACCGGCTTGCCGTAGATCGCCGAAAAGCCGAGATCGAGCCGCACCAGCCGCCACAGATAGTTGGCGAGCTGCATCGGCACCGAAAGGTCGAGCCCGTAGAAGCGGCGCAACTCCTTCGCGGTGGCGGCGTCGCCGCCGCCCATCTGCGCCATCAGTGCATCGACGGTGTCGCCGGGTGCGAACTGCAGCAGGACGAACACCCCGATCAAGATCAGGATCAGCGTCGGGATCGAGGCTGCCAGCCGCCGCCCGGCAAGACGAAAGATGCGCATCAGACCGCCTGCCTGTCCTCCATCATTCTGCCAGCCAGAGATCGTGCCAGGTCGAGGAGCCCCAGCGCGGCGTGTTGGAATGGTTGCGCGCCTTGGCGCTGATAGTGGTGACGAATATCTGTTCGATCGGCGTCCAGATCGGCAACTCGGTGTTCACGCCGCGCACGAATTCGCCGTACAGCGCCTTGCGCTTGGCGGGGTCGACCTCGGTCGCGGCGTCATCGATGATCTTGTCGATCTTCGGGTCTTCCCAGCCCCACTGGTTGGTCCACGGCGCCCCTTTCGGCTGCCCGGAGCGGTACCATACCGTAGTCGAGACGGCGGGGTCGTTACGGTACTGGTGCCAGCCGCTCGCCAGGTCGAAGGCGTGGTCGTCGTAGACCTGCTTGAGGAAGCCGCCGCCGTCATTGCGCACGATGTCGATGCGGATGCCGACTTCCGCCAGCGACTGCTGGATGAAGGTCGCGAACAGCGAGATGTCCTCGCCCCACGGCGCCGGTAGCAGGCGCAGCGAGAAGCGGGTCCCGCCGGCGCCGGCCTTGAAGCCGGCCTCGTCAAGCAGCTTCACGGCCAGCGCCTTGTCGTAGGGATATTGCGGGCCGTTGTCGGCCGGGTAGAAGTCGGTCGAGACCGACGGAATCGGCCCGGTGCCGCGCTTTGCGAACTCGCCGAGGAAGTTCTCGATGAAGAACGGGATGTTGAGCGCGTGCGCGATCGCGCGGCGCACCCGGATGTCGGCGAGCTCCTTGCGGCGGAAATTGAACTCGATCGTGTTGGTGCGCGCGTTGCCCTCGTTGCCCTTGGTGGAAACGATGAAGTGCGGGTCCTTGGCGAGGCGCGCCATGTCGGAGATCGTCAGGCCGGAGAACGGGCTGTAGTGGATCTGCCCGGCCTCGAGCTGCGCGGCCGCGGCGGCGCGGTCGGTGACCACGCGCCAGACCATGCGGTCGAGGTAGGGCTGGTTGGCGCGCCAGTAGTTCGGGTTGCGGTCGGCGATGATGTATTGGCCGCGCTCGTACTGGACGAACTTGAACGGCCCGGTGCCGACCGGCGCGAGGTTGAGCGGGTTCTGGCGGATGTCGCCCTTGCCCTCGTAGAGATGCTTGGGCGAGACGTAGCCGAGGTCTGGCAGCGCGCGCAGCAGTAGGTTCAGCGGCATCGGCCGCTCGTAGCGGAACACCGCGGTGTGGGCGTCCGGCGTGTCGACCGCGGTTAGGAACAGCTGCAGCGTCGTTCCGTAGTTAAGGATCTTCTTCCACATCTCCATCGCGGTGAACGCCACGTCGGCCGAGGTGAAGGGCTTGCCGTCATGCCAGGTCACGCCCTGGCGCAGCTTGAACGTTATGGTCTTGCCGTCGGGCGCAGCCTCCCAGCTTTCCGCCAGCACGCCGACCGGCTGCCCGTTGGCGTCGAGATCGACCAGCGGCTCCTGGATCTTGCCGCCGACGATGTAGACCCCCGTCGAGGCCTGCAGGCTCGGGTTCAACTGGCGCTGCTCGGCGCCGTAGTGGACCGTGAAGACGCCGCCCCGGCGCGGGGTCGCCTGCGCGAACGAGAATTCCGGGCGCAGCACGTTGGCCGCGATGGCAGCGCTCGTCATCAGCACGGCGCGACGGGTGAAATCCATGGTGTGTCTCCTGATCGAAGGAATGCGGGTTCAGCGAAGGACTGTCATTGGGCGACGAAGCTGACAATGACGCCGCTCGCGGCCTTGGCCGGAACGCTGAGCGCGCCGTCGTG
>DASWSO010000800.1:0-3172 GCA_036402635.1 Xanthobacteraceae bacterium | reverse complement strand
GCCGGTGCGGCCATGAACAGCTTCATGAAGAAGTGCGAGACCGACGCCAAGAAGGCTTGCGAGGCGGACTCGAAGGACAAGAAGCTCGCCGGCGCCGCCAAGAACAGCCACATGAAGAAGTGCGTCACCGACGCGGTCGGGACCTAGACCACGGCCTGGACCGCCGGCCCAAGGTGACCGGCGGCAAACGCAGCACCTGATGCTCGCCCTGGGGTTACCGAGCCCAGGGCGCGTCATGCCGTCGGGTGCGCCGCAGGAATTTCTCAGAACCGACACGATGCGGCGCTAGCGTGCGTCACGCCGCATAGGGAAGACGCATCAGCATGGCCGACCTCACGCTCTATCATGTCTCGCCGTCACGCTCCTCGGTCGTGCTGTGGATGCTCGAGGAACTGGGCCAGCCGTTCGACATCCATCTGTTGAGCATGAAGCGCGGCGAGAACCGCGCGCCGGACTATCTCGCCGTCAATCCGATGGGCAAAGTGCCGGCATTGCGCCATCGCGACATGGTGATCACCGAGAGCGCGGCGATCTGCACCTACCTGGCGGACGAATTCCCGCAGGCGAAGCTCAATGCGCCGGTTGGCGACAGGCAGCGCGGGCCGTACCTCAAGTGGCTCTTTTTCGGCCCGAGCTGCATCGAGCCGGCGATGATTGACCGGGCGTTTCCGCGCAAGGAGGAGGCGCAGCGCTCCACCGTCGGATACGGCGACTTCGACACCACCATGGACGTGTTGGCGAAGGCGCTGGCAGCCGGTCCGCACATTCTTGGCGAGCCGTTCACGGCGGCCGACGTCGTGGTCGGCTCGACGCTGCGCTGGGGCATGATGTTCAAGCTTATCCCGGAACGCCCGGAATTCACCGGCTACGTGGCACGGCTGAACGAGCGGCCGGCGGCGAAGCGCGCGCAGGCCAAGGACGAGGAACTCTCAAAAGCGTGATGCGGCAGTCTGATGCGGCCGGGATCGCGGCGGCTCAGGCGCGTTGCCGCTCCCGCCGCCCCAGCAGCGCGTCGAGGCTCCAAGACCCGCCGCCGGCGGCCGCAAGATAGAGAAACACGAAGCAGAACAGGATCGCCAGATTGCCGCCGTTGAGCACCGGATAGAGGCTGCGCGGCGCGTGCGCGAGCCAGTAGGCGAAGGCCATCTCGCCGGCCAGGATGAACGCCACCGGCCGCGTGAGGAGGCCGACCAGCAGCAGCGGGCACAGCACGAATTCGAGCACGCCCGCGAACCACGTCATGCTGAACACTTCGGGTGCGTCCCGACCGGGCGGAAACCCGAGCATCTTCTGCAGGCCGTACTGCCAGAGCAGCAGCGCGGCGACGATCCGCACGATGCTCAGCACGCGCGGGGCCCATAGGTCTTCGATGTGTCGCGTGGTCACGGTGACTTTCCCGGTTTTGTTGGAGCGCAGACGGCGCGCTCGCCGCGACACCTAGTGCGGATTACCGGAAAGTCACTTCACAAGCCTGTTAGCGCACCTGGTGCGAGCGCCGCAGGTCCTGGTATTCCGCGTGCTTGGCGATATAGCCGGCGATGAACTCGCATTGCGCCACGACCTGCAGGCCGCGCGCGCGCACCGCGTCGAGCGCGCCGCGTGCGAGCCGCGAGCCGATGCCGCGGCCCGCCATCGCGTCCGGTACCTCGGTATGGGTCAAGGTGATCACGCCGGGCGCAAGGCTGTAATACGCGGCCGCGATCTGGCCTTCCACTTCCAGCTCGAATCGCTGCTGGGTCGGGTTGTCGCGCACCTCGTCTGCCATTCCGCTTTCGGTCATTCGAGCATGAAATCCTTCGGGTCCCATTCGGGCTTGGGATATTTGGGATCCATCTCTGCCAGCTTGGCGCGGACGATGGCGGCGACCGCGGCATTGCGCGCCCATTTGCGGTCGGCCGGAATGACATGCCACGGCGCCCACTCGGTGCTGCAGCGCGTGAGCGCGATCTCGTAAGCCGTCTGAAAATCATTCCAGACCTTGCGGTCGTCGAGATCGGCGGGATCGAACTTCCAGCGCTTCGCCGGATCGTCGAGCCGCGCCTGCAGGCGCTCGCGCTGTTCCTCCTTGGAAATGTGCAGCATGAACTTCAGGATCGCGGTGCCGTTCTCGAACAGCGTCTTTTCGAACGCGTTGATCTGCTGGTAGCGCTGCTCGATCACATCGGCCGGCGCGAGCTTGCGGACACGCGCCACCAGCACGTCCTCGTAATGCGAGCGGTTGAAGATGCCGATGGTGCCGCGCCGCGGCGCCGCCAGATGCGCGCGCCGCAGGAAGTCGTGCGCGAGGTCCTCTTCGCTTGGGCGGCGAAACGCGGTGACCGACACGCCGAGCGGGCCGGTCTGGTTGAACACGTGGCGGATGGTGCCGTCCTTGCCGGATGTGTCCATGCCCTGCAGGATCACCAGCAGCGCCCGGCGGCCTTCGGCGTAGAGCCGGTCCTGCAACTCGTTGATCGCCGCCGCGTCCTTCTCGACCTGCGCCTTGGCGGCCTTCTTGTCGGTGAACGGCGCGGTGCCGGCGGGATCGCGTTGGCCCAGCTCGGCCGGCGTCCCCGGCGCGACGCGGAACGGTGCTGCGATATCGGCGCGGGCGGGCGGCCGACGGGATCGCGCCGTCACTTCGCCTCCAGCCCGAGCCGGCGGATCAGGTCGGCCTTGAACTTGTAGTCGGAGACCGTCTGCGCGCGGAACTGCGCGCCGCTGAGATAGGTGACGCCGCCTCCGGCATTGTCCGCCGCCTTCTGCACGGCTTCCGTTTTCGCCGCATTGGCGCAGGCGCCCTCGAGCCGGGCGCGGACCGCATCCGGGATTCCTTTCGGCGCGAACACGCCGTTATGGCCGGGCGGCACCGAATGCGCGACGCCGAGTTCCTTCGCGGTCGGCGCATCGGGCAGGTTGGCGCGGCGCTTGTCGGCGAACACGGCGAGCACGCGCAGGTTCAACCCGCGGATCGAAGCGAGCGCGGTCGAGGCGAAATCGAGATCGCCCTTGAGCAGGATCGGCAGCATCGGATTGTCGCCGCGGAACGGCACGTTCTGCACCTTGAGCCCGAGCGCCTCGGCGAGGTTCTCGGCGGCGAGATGCGGGATCGAGCCGACGCCGGCGTGGCCGTAGGTGAGTTTCCCTGGATTGGCGGCGGCCGCGGCAAACAGGTCCGGCGCGGTCTTGAACG
>DASWSO010000799.1:0-4835 GCA_036402635.1 Xanthobacteraceae bacterium | reverse complement strand
GGTCGCCGATCGCCAAGTTCCGGATATCTTCGTCCTGGTGCTGTCGAACGCCGGCACGCTCTCGCGCGCCTGCCGGGTCGTCTGGCGCAGGGGCAGCGAAATGGGCGTGGAGTTCACGGCCGCGCCGGCCGGCAGTGCGGTAGACGATGCACACGCCGATGCCGATGCCGAGTGGACGGTGGCGCGCCCGACCGCCTGAGGCGCGGCACACCGCGCTATAGACCCGACCCAGCTTGGGCTCCTACAAGGACGCCGCGCCCGCTCCGGGCGATGCCGGCCGCATCCGCCTTCCGTATGAGTGACGACATTCCGTTCGACAAGAACCTGCCGCTTCCGCCCGGCGTGCCGGAGGAAGTGCTGCCGGGCGTGCGCCGCATGGTGGCGCCGAACCCGAGCCCGTTCACGTTCACCGGTACGGTGAGCTACTTGGTCGGCATCGACCGGCTCGCGATCATCGATCCGGGGCCGGACAATGCCGAGCACGTCGCCGCGCTCTTGCGCGCCATCGGCGGCGCCACCGTGACCCACATCATCGTCACCCACACCCACCGGGACCATTCCCCCGCCGCCGCGGCCGTCAAGGCTGCGACCGGCGCGGTGACGCTGGGGGAGGGGCCGCACCGGCCGGCGCGGCCGTTGCACCTCGGCGAGACCGAGCGGCTCGATGCCGGCGGCGACCAGGCTTTCCAGCCCGACCGCACGCTCGCGGACGGCGAGATCGTCAAAGGCGACGGCTGGGCGCTGCAGGCCGTGGCGACGCCCGGGCATACCGCCAACCATCTCGCATTCGGGCTCGCCGGCACCGACGTGCTGTTCTCCGGCGACCACGTCATGGCGTGGTCGACCTCGATCGTGGCGCCGCCCGACGGCTCGATGCGCGACTACATGAACTCGCTGCACAAGCTGCGCGCCCGTCCGGAAAACATGTACCTGCCAGGGCACGGCCCGGCGGTGCGCGATGCCGGAGCATTCGTGGACCACCTGATCGCCCACCGCGAGGCGCGCGAGGCCGCGATCCTGCGCCGGCTCGGCAAGGGTCCGTCGGACATCCCGGATATCGTGCGCTCGATCTATATCGGGCTCGACCCGCGGCTGACGCGGGCGGCCGGCCTGTCGGTGCTGGCGCATCTCGAAGATCTGGTTGCGCGCGGCGTGGTGACGACCGAAGCAGACCCGCGCCTCGACGGCAGCTACCGGGTCGCCGCCGGCTGACTGCCGACCTCTTCCTCAATATCCTCGCGCAAGCTGCGGACGCGGCGGGCATTGCTGCCGAAATCGTAAGCTCCGTAGCGCGACGCCGAGCGCAGATCGACCAGCGCCCCGCTGCTGCTCGGGCGCACCCTGATCACGACATCGTCGCGGAAGCCCATGACCGGGGTACGCGTCACCACTTCAACCCGGCCATCGCGGCGGTTCGCCTGCGGCGGCCGCGCGTCGATGACCAGCCACTTGCGCTCCTTCACCACTTCGAGCGCGGCGCGATAGGCCTCCTCGGCGGTGGCGGCGACTTCGAGCGGGGCGATGTCCGGATAGGCGGCGCGCTGGCGCAGAGCAATCTCGCCGCCCGGATATTGGATCGGGTTGGCGCCGCGCGGGCGCACCCGCGCGATCGCTTCAAACCGCGGCGGATCGGCGAAGTCGGTGCTGACGTCAGCGAGCTTCGGCCACGGATAGCCGCGAGCGACCACGAAGCCCGGATAGGCGAGCAAAGCGAGGCTGATCGCGACCCCGGCGAGCGCGCGGCCGGTGCCGGGATTGCCGTTGAACCAGATGATAACGAAGGCGCCGAGCGCGAACAAAATCGCCAGCACCGCGAGCAGCAGCGCGGCGCCCAGCACCACCACGCCGGGGATCGCCTCGACGAACTCGCCGCGGGTGAGGATCACGGCGAACAGCGCGACCAACAGAGCGAACGCGGCGAGCCCGCGCGACCAATTGGCCAGCCGCGACGGCGGCTCCTCCAGCGGAATGCGGCGCGCCATCTGCGGTCAGGACCCCGAGCAGATGCGCTTGAGCGCGGCCCATTGCGCCGCCGGCAGCATCGGTGCCGTGGGGGTCGGCCCCGCCTGCGCATCGATGATCGCGATCCGCTCGCGGGTTTCCGGATGGTCGAGCAGGATCTTGACCCCCGGCTCGATGGCGCCGGCGATGCGGCCCAGCATGCTGCCGAGGGCGCGTCCGTCGCCGCCGGCGCGCGCCATGAGGTCGAGCGCATAGCGGTCGGCGGCGCCCTCGACCTCGCGGGAATAAGCGAGCTGCAGCACGGTCTTGGCGGCGAATATTACAGCACCGCCGCCGACAAAATCGCCGAGCACCAGGCCGAACAGGAACGACAGGCCGGCGCCCTGCAGCACCGAGCGGGTGCCGTCGCGATGCGCCACGTGGCCGATCTCATGGGCGAT
Source organism: Xanthobacteraceae bacterium (assembly GCA_036402635.1). Classification (GTDB taxonomy): domain Bacteria; phylum Pseudomonadota; class Alphaproteobacteria; order Rhizobiales; family Xanthobacteraceae; genus DASWSO01. The sequence continues at coordinate 2,433 of DASWSO010000799.1, read as the reverse complement.
CACACCCGCGACCTCGTCCGGCCGCTCCGCCTTCGCGATCAGCCCCTCGAACACGTAGATGTGGCCGCCCGGCAGCGCCATCGCGTTGGCTTCGCCCTTGCGCACCACGATCAGCTTCAGCGCCATCGGGATGCCGGCAGCCGCCTCCAGCCGCGCCAGCATGGCGTCGAGCGCGGCCCGGCCCGGCTTCTCGCTGGCGGCGGCGCCGCACTCGAAATTCTTGGTCTTGTCACCAGGGTCGAGCATCGCGCGCACCTGCGGCTCGATCGCGGCGCCGAAGCGCTCCTCGATCGAATACGGCACGTAAGGCGTGAGCTGGGTGGCGACCTGCGGCACGCCCACGACCGCGAACAACAAAACCGACACCACCGCCAGCATGCCGAGCACCACCACCTTGCGGCGCCCGCGCCGAGTTGTAATGCCGCTGCGATCCACCGGGATCGACAGTTCGTCGATGGTGGAGGCCAGCGCCGGGTCATGGATCTCCAGCCGCGCCAGGATGTCGTGGTCGGCGCGGCCGAGCCGCAGCACGCCGTCGGGGGCGGCGATCTGCTCCAGGTCCTGGTAGCGCCAGCGGTCGAGCATGCTGCCGTCGGCGGCGCGGATCACCAGCATGGTGGGCTCGAGCTCCACCGTCACGGCGCGGCGCGCGCTGGTCTTGCCGTCGAAATAGCTGGCCGGTCCGGATTGCCCCATGGCGAGCCTTATAGGCCTCCCACGTCGAGCGCGTCGGCCAAGCCTTCACCGAGCGGGGAGGCGGCGCGGCCGCGCGCCTCCACACCGTCGAGCGCCTCAAGGTGGGTGAATTCCGTCATCTCGAAGCTCAGCCGCCAGAATCGGACCAACACCGTGCCCTGATAGATCGCCGAATAGCCGAGCGCCATGAAGACGTAGGTGGCGATCCCCAGCACGGCGCCCGAGATCTCCAGCGCCGGCGATTTGCCGACCAGGTAGGAAAGCCCCGCCACCACCGCGACCACCAGCCCAGCGGTGGAGGCGCCGACGATGCCGAACAGCATCGAGAAGACCAAAAATCGCAGATAGGCGCGGTAGATCTGCCCGGTGCGCAGGCGCGAGGTGGCGGTCATCGGGCCGAGCCGCAGCCCGGAGATCCACCACCGCAGCGTCAGCGCGCGGAATGCCGGATAGAGCAGGGTGGCGGCGAGCCCCGACCAGACCGCGCCGGCGACCGCGAACACCAGCGCGCCGGCGAAGGCGCCGCCCAGATCCTCGAACCGCCCGCGGAAGCTGCCGTCGTCGGCGAACATGCGCTCGACCCCGCCCCAGTCGACCACGACGAGCGCCGCGACCAGCGCCGCCACGATCGGCCCGATGGTCACCAGCCAGAGCAGAAAGCCGCGCACGAACAACCGCGTACCGCTGCCGGTGAAAGTGCCGTCGAGGTTGCCGTAGTGGGTGTGTTTGAGCTTGTAGCGCTCCAGGCTGGCGCTCGCCCACGGATAGGCGAGGCCGGCGGTCACCAGGATCAGCAGCCCCCAGGCCGCCGACATCAGCGCATACAGCCAGCCGGAGCCGGTCTGGAAGAAGCGGATGCCGCGGTAGACGGTGCGGCTGAGCCGGTAGCGGCGCGCCCGGTAGATCGCGAACTGGCCCAGCAGCGCCAGCACCAGGAACCCGGCCAGGCCCGACAGGCCGAACACGCCGGGCAGGAAACTCGACAGGAAAATCAAGCCGTTGAGCGGCAGCAGGAAGGCCAGCGCCATGAGGAAGCCGAGCACCAGTTCGCGCGGCGTGCCGGTATATTCGAGCGGGTCGCCGGCCACCTCGGTGCGGCCCCACAGGTAGCGGCGGATGTCGGTCGCGAGCCAGAACCGGTAGATGCCGAGCGTCAGCATCAGGAACACGGCACCACGGGAGACCAACCGGAAGAACTCGCCTTCGCGCCCCAGGAACCAGGCAAAGTTCCGCGCGGTCGCCCGCCGTTCCGGCGGCCCGGGCGGTTGCGGCGGGCCGGGCGGTTGCGGCGGTCCCGGCGGGATGCTGGCGGCAATGTCGGCTGCGCTCATCGGGGCCCCCTCTGCGCCGCACCGGTGTAGCCCGGCTGGCGCCCGGACGGAACCCGGCCGGGCGGTTCTCCGCCGCCAATGCGGGCAGGGGGGGACGGGTCGGCACGCGCCCCGACCGCCGCCTGCTCGCGGCCAAGCGCGGCACGCTTGGCTGCGCTATGCTGCCGGGCGCGCCGCCAACACCTCGCCCGCGCCAGCAACGAGCGCCCGCATGATCCCGATCCTCCCCGTCCTCGCGATCCTCCTCGCCCTCGCCGCACCGGCGGCGGCGCAGACGCAGCAGCCCTATGCGGGGCTCGAGGCGCGGCCCGTGAAGGCGCTCTCGGAGCAGATCGCCGACCTGCGCGCCGGCCGCGGCATGGGGCTCGCGCTCGCCGCCGAGCTCAATGGCTATCCGGGGCCGCTG
>DASWSO010000798.1:0-3094 GCA_036402635.1 Xanthobacteraceae bacterium | reverse complement strand
GTAGCGCGCCGCGATCGCCTCGCGCCGCTCGATCTCCTCGGGGAAGATCTTCAGCTTCTCGATCAGCACGGCGGCCTGGATCGTGTCGAGCCGGCCGTTGATGCCGATGCGCACGTTGTCGTATTTGTCGACGCCTTCGCCGTGCATGCGCAGCGAGCGGACCACGGCCGCAAGCTCGGCGTCGTCGGTGAAGATGGCGCCGCCGTCGCCGTAGCAGCCGAGCGGCTTGGCCGGAAAGAAGCTAGTGGCGGTGGCAGCGCCGATGGTGCCGAGCATGCGCCCCTTGTAGGCGGCGCCGAACCCCTGCGCCGCGTCGTCCAGGAGCCACAGGCCGTGCCGGGCGCAGATCGGCTCGATCGCGTCGTAGTCGGCCGGCTGCCCGAACAGATCGACGCTGATCAGGCCGACCGGCTTGAGCCCGTGCTGGCGCGCGGTCGCGATGCCGTTCTCCAGGCTGCGCGGATCGATGTCGAAGGTGTCGGGAAGCACGTCGACGAACAGCGGGGTGGCGCCGAACCACGCCACCGCCTCGGCGGTCGCGGCGAAGGTGAAGCTCGGGCACAGCACCGCGTCCCCCGCGCCGACGCCCTTCGCCATCAGGATCAGCCCGAGCGCGTCGGTGCCGTTGGCGCAGGAGATCACGTGCCCGGCGCCGCAGAACCGGCCGAGATCACCCTCGAGGATCGACACCTCGGGGCCCATGATGAACTGGGCATGATCCAGCACCCGCGCCACCGCCGCATCGATGCGGTCGCCGAGGCGGCGGCGCTGGGCGGCGAGGTCGATGAACGGCACACTCGGTGCCATGGTAGGGCGCTGGCTCACGCGCGCTTGCCCCGGCCGGCAGGCGGCAGCGCGGCCGCGGCGGATCGCGATTCGGTCATGCCGCCCTAATGCCAACCCGGTCCCCAGAAGTCCACCCGTGACTTGCACCGGGCAGGGGGGCGCGCCATAGACGGCCGGTTGGCGCCGCCTCCCGGCCGCGATAGGGCTTCTGCCAAGCCGAAATCCCTCAGGACGGACGGATGGACTTCCAATTGCGCGGCAAGCGCGCGCTGGTGACCGGCGGCGCCGGGTTCCTCGGCTCGCACCTGTGCGAGCGGCTGCTGGCCGAGGGCGCCGAGGTGCTGTGCGTCGACAACTACTTTACCGGCCAGCGCAGCAATATCGCCCACCTGCTGCCCGACCCGCATTTCGAGGCGCTGCGCCACGACATCACGCATCCGCTGCATGTCGAAGCGGACGCGATCTTCAACTTCGCCTGCCCGGCCTCGCCGGTGCACTACCAGGCCGACCCGGTGGCCACCACCAAGGTGAGCGTGCACGGCTCGCTCAACATGCTGGGCCTCGCCAAGCGGCTGAAATGCCGGGTGCTGCAGGCCTCCACCAGCGAGGTCTACGGCGACCCGACCGTGCACCCGCAGACCGAGAGCTACTGGGGCAACGTCAACCCGACCGGCCCGCGCGCCTGCTACGACGAAGGCAAGCGCTGCGCCGAGACGCTGTTCTTCGACTACTGGCGCCAGCACGCCGTGCCGATCAAGGTGATGCGCATCTTCAACACCTACGGCCCGCGCATGCAGCTAAACGACGGCCCGGTGGTGTCGAACTTCATCGTGCAGGCACTGCGGGGCGAGCCGCTCACCATCTACGGCGACGGCACCCAGACCCGCTCGTTCTGCTATGTCGACGACCTGATCGAGGGCGCCGTGCGGCTGATGCGGACGCCGGAGGGCTTCGTCGGCCCGATCAATGTCGGCAGCGCGGTCGAGTTCACCATGCTGGATCTGGCCCGCAAGGTGCTCGACCTCACCGGCTCGCGCTCCCGGCTCGAGTTCCGGCCGCTGCCGGAGGACGACCCGAAGCAGCGGCGGCCCGACCTCGCGCTCGCGAAATCGGTGCTGGACTGGGAGCCGCGCGTCGGCCTCGACGAGGGCTTGCGCCGCACCATCGCGTATTTCGACGCGCAGCTCTCCGCCGGGGCGCCGCAGCCGGAGCCGGCCTGATGCGCGTCACCATGCTCGGCACCGGCTATGTCGGCCTCGTCTCCGGCGCCTGCCTGTCCGACTTCGGCCACCAGGTGGTCTGCGTCGACACCGACGCGGGCAAGATCGAGGCGCTGAAGGCCGGCACCATGCCGATCTACGAGCCCGGCCTCGCCGAGCTCGTCGGCAACAACGTGCGCGCCGGGCGGCTCTCGTTCACCACCGACCTCGCCGCCGCGGCGGAGACCGACGCGATCTTCATCGCCGTCGGCACCCCGGCGCGCCACGGCGACGGCTACGCCAATGTCGACTTCGTGCATGAGGCGGCGCGCGCCATCGCCGACGTTCTTTCCGGCTTCACCGTGGTGGTGACCAAGTCGACGGTGCCGGTCGGCACCTCCGACGCGGTCGCGGCGATCATCCGCGAGCGCCGTCCGGAGGCGGCGTTCGCGGTCGTGTCGAACCCGGAATTCCTGCGCGAGGGCGCCGCGATCGACGACTTCAAGCGCCCCGACCGCATCGTGCTCGGGCTCGAGGATGCGCGCGCCCGCGCCGTGATGAGCGAGCTCTACCGCCCGATGCTGCTCAACGAGGCGCAGATGGTGTTCACCGACCGCCGCACCTCCGAGCTGATCAAATACGCCGCCAACGCCTTCCTGGCGATGAAGATCACCTTCATCAACGAGGTCGCCGACCTGTGCGAGCGGGTCGGCGCCGACGTCGGCGATCTCGCCCGCGGCATCGGGCTCGACGCCCGCATCGGCTCGCGCTTCCTGCATCCCGGACCGGGCTACGGCGGCTCCTGCTTTCCCAAGGACACGCTCGCGCTGATCCGCACCGCCGCCGACGCCGGCAGCCCGGTGCGGCTGATCGAGACCGTGGTTTCGGTCAACGACGCCCGCAAGCCGCGCATGGCCGAGAAGATCCTGGCCGCCTGCGGCGGATCGGTCGCCGGCAAGCGCATCGCGGTGCTGGGGCTGACCTTCAAGTCCGACACCGACGACATGCGCGACGCGCCGTCGCTGGTGATCGTGCCGGCGCTCGCCGCCGCCGGCGCCGACCTCGTGGCCTACGACCCGCAAGGGATGGAGGCGGCGCGCGCGGCGCTT
>DASWSO010000797.1:0-2868 GCA_036402635.1 Xanthobacteraceae bacterium | reverse complement strand
CGGCAGCGCGATCACGGCGGCGATCTCCTGGTGCAGCTTGTCGACGATCGGCTTCGGGGTTCCGGCGGGCACCAGGATGCCGGTCAGCGTCTCCGCCTCCTGACCCGGGATGCCGGCCTCCGCCATGGTCGGCACGTCCGGTAGGCTCGGATTGCGCTTCTCGCTGGTGATCGCGAGCGCGCGCAGCTTGCCGTCCTGCACGCCCGGTAGCGCCGGCGGCAGCGCCGTCCAGGCGCTCGGCGTATGGCCGCCGATGGTGGAGGTGATGACAGGGGCGGCGCCGGTGAACGGGATGTACTGGTAGTCGAGGTTGAAGTGCAGCCGGAACAGCTCGCCCGAGAGGTGCGGGGTGGAGCCGGTGCCGGGCCCGCCGAAGCTGTACTTGCCGGGATTGGCGCGCACCAGATCGACGAATTCCTTGACCGTCTTGGCCGGCACCGATGGGTTGACGATCAGGACATTGGGCGAGGCGGCCGCCAGCGTGATCGGCTGGAAATCCTTCTGCGGGTCGTACGGGATTTTGGTGTAGAGGCTGGCGTTGACGATGAATCCGGTGCTCACCACCACCATCGTGTAGCCGTCCGGGGCGGCGCGCGCCGCCTGGCCGACGCCGGTATTGCCGCCGGCGCCGCCGACATTCTCAACATAGAACTGCTTGCCGAGCCGCTCCGACAGCGAGTTCGCGATCAACCGCGCCGTGACATCGGTCGGGCCGCCGGGCGGGAACGGCACGATCACGCGCACCGGCCGGTCCGGATAGCTCTGCGCCCCGGCGGGCGCCGCGCTCCCGAGCAGCGTCGCGGCGCCCAGCAGCAGCAGCGCGCCGGACGCAGCCCGGCGGGTCATCCCAATCATCGGCATTCCTCCGTTCGCTGTTGGCCGGAATGTTAGCACCGGTTGCGGGCGGCGCCGCAAGCCGGCCGCCGTGCGTTTGCGCCATCGCGGTTTCCGGCTAATAGAGAGGCCATCATCAGGTGGCGGGCGCCGTCACCTCCGCGCGCGAACGCGGATATCAACCATGGGGGACCACTGCATGCCGAGCCGCAAGCTGACGCGCGACGACCTTCGCGAAGCCGCCGAGAAGTACAAGAACTGGGGCAAGTGGGGGCCGGACGACGAGATCGGCACGCTCAACTACACGCAGCCGGAGGATATCATCGCGGCGGCGCAACTGGTGCGTAAAGGTAAGGTGATCTCGCTCGCGCTCAACTTCGACCACACCGGCCCGCAGGGCGCCAAGAGCAAGTACCCCACCATGGGTCGGACCAATCCGATCCATACGATGCTGCGCACCGGCACCGACGCCTATTCGGGCGTGCTCGACAAGCGCGGCATCCGCGCCGCCGACGACATGGTGACGATGCCGCTGCAGTGCGGCACGCAGTGGGACGGCCTCGGCCACGTGTTCTACGAAGATAACATGTGGAACGGCTACGACTGCCGCGAGGTGACGAGCGCCGGCGCGCAGAAGTGCGGCATCGAGAAGACCAAGAACAAGATGGTCGGCCGCGGCGTATTCCTCGACGTCGCGCGGGCGCTCGGCAAGGAATGGCTCGACGACGGCTACGGCATCACCTCCGCCGATCTCGACCTCACCGCCAAGAAGCAGAAGGTGGAGCTCAAGCCGGGCGACTACATCGTGGTGCGCACCGGCCAGATGGAGCGTTGCTTCAAGGCCGGCTCGTGGGACGGCTATCCGGGCGGCGACGCGCCCGGCTTCGCGTTCGAGACGCTGGAATGGGTGCAGCGCACGAAGCTCGCCGCGCTGGCCAGCGACACCTGGGGCTGCGAGGTGCGTCCGAACGAGACCGAGCCCGGCATCAACCAGCCCTGGCACTGGATCACCATCCCGATCATGGGGATGACGATGGGCGAGATCTTCAACGTGAAGGAGCTCGCCGACGATTGCGCCGCCGACGGCGTCTACGAATATCTGTTCGTCGCGCCGGCGATCCCGATCACCGGTGCGGTCGGCTCACCGGTCAATCCGCTCGCGATCAAGTAGCTCCGCTCCCGTCATGGCCGGGTTTGACCCGGCCATCCAGGTCTTTCGCTCTTAGCGTCTAGCGAAGCGAGACGTGGATGCCCGGCACAAGGCCGGGCAGGACGGCGGTCGGAAGCGCTGCCCACACATCGAGGACTGCACATGCCCAAACAACTCGGCGCCGAAGTCTTCGCCGACATGCTCAACGGCTACGGCGTTTCGCACATCTTCATGGTGCCGGCAGTGGCGCGCCGCACCTTCGCGGAGCTGGAGCGCCGCGCCCCCGACATCGCGCGCATCCATGCGCATGGCGAGAAGTCGGCCGCCTACATGGCGGATGGTTACGCGCGCGCCTCCGGCAAGCCGGGCGTCTGCATGGCGCAGGTGATCGGCGCGCTCAATCTCGCGGCCGGCTTGCGCGACGCCTACCTGGCGCACTCGCCGGTGATCGCGATCACCGGCGGCCGTGATCCCAAGACCAAGTTCCGCAAGGTCTACCAGGAGATCGACGACGTGCCGGCGTTCGAGCCGGTGACCAAGTTCAACGCCACCGTCGACGCGGTCGAGCGCATCCCCGACATGCTGCGCACCGCGTTCCGCGTCGCGACCTCCGGCTGTCCCGGCCCGGTGCACCTGCAATTGCGCGGCAACGAGGGCCAGCTCGACGGCGAGGAAGCCGACATGGAGGCGATCTGCGACACCATGTTCGCGCAGGTGCCGCCGTTCCGCCCCGGTGCTGACCCGCAGCACGTGCGCGCCGCCCTTGAGTTGCTCCAGTCGGCCGAGCGGCCCGTGATCGTCGCCGGCGGCGGCGTGCGCGCCTCGCGCGCCGGGGCCGAGCTCGTCGCCCTGGCCGAGAAGCTGCAGATCCCGGTCGCGACCTC
>DASWSO010000796.1:0-3105 GCA_036402635.1 Xanthobacteraceae bacterium | reverse complement strand
TACAGAACCCATGTTCCGCCGCGCCCAAGGAGCGGCTCTTTCGCTGCGGCCCGGCCCAGAACCCACCCCCTTGCATGAAGATTGTCGTCGTCGAATCTCCCGCTAAAGCCAAGACCATCAACAAATATCTTGGTCCGGGCTATGAGGTTCTGGCCTCGTTCGGGCACGTCCGCGACCTCCCGGCCAAGGACGGCTCGGTCGATCCGGAGGCGGACTTCCGGATGATCTGGGAGATTGACGCCAAGGCCCAGAAGCGGCTCGCCGACATCGCGAGGGCGGTCAAGGACGCCGACACGCTCATTCTCGCCACCGACCCGGACCGCGAAGGCGAAGCGATCTCCTGGCACGTGCTGGAGGTGCTGCGAGAGAAGAAGGCGCTCAAGTCGCAGCCGGTCCAGCGGGTCGTCTTCAACGCCATCACCAAGCAGGCGGTGACCGAGGCGATGCGCAACCCGCGTGCCATCGATGCGGCACTCGTGGACGCCTACCTCGCCCGCCGCGCGCTCGATTACCTGGTCGGCTTCTCGCTCTCGCCGGTGCTGTGGCGCAAGCTGCCCGGCGCCCGCTCGGCGGGGCGGGTGCAGTCGGTGGCCCTGCGGCTCGTGTGCGACCGCGAACTCGAGATCGAGCGCTTTGTCGCACAGGAATACTGGTCGCTGGTCGCCACCCTCGCCACCCCGCGCGGCGACGCGTTCGATGCGCGGCTGGTCGGGGCCGACGGCAAGCGCATCCAGCGTCTCGATGTCGGTTCCGGCGCGGAGGCCGAAGCCTTCCGGCGCGCGTTGGAAACCGCCCGGTTCCGGGTCACCTCGGTGGAGGCGAAGCCGGGCCGACGCAACCCGCCGCCGCCGTTCACCACCTCGACGCTGCAGCAGGAAGCAAGCCGCAAGCTCAGTCTCGCGCCGGCGCAGACCATGCGGGTCGCGCAGCGCCTGTACGAAGGCACCGACATCGGCGGCGAGACCGTCGGCCTTATCACCTATATGCGAACCGACGGCGTGCAGATGGCCGAAGAGGCGATCACCGCGACCCGCGAGGTGATCGGCGCCGAGTACGGCGACCGCTACGTGCCCTCGGCGCCGCGCCGCTACCAGACCAAGGCAAAGAATGCGCAGGAGGCGCACGAGGCGATCCGGCCGACCGACCTCGCCCGCTTGCCTGCAGACGTGCGGCGTTACCTGGAACCCGAGCAGGCTCGTGTCTACGAGCTGATCTGGCTGCGCGCGGTGGCGAGTCAGATGGAATCCGCCGAACTCGAGCGCACCACCGTCGACATTACGGCCAACGTGGATGGCCGCGCCCTGGACCTGCGGGCGACTGGCACCGTGATCCAGTTCGACGGCTTCCTGCGGCTCTACCAGGAGAGTCGTGACGAAGGTGACGACGACGAGGAATCGCGCCGACTGCCGGCCATGAGCGCCGGCGAGCCGCTGGACAAAAAGGCGATCGCCGCCACCCAGCATTTCACCGAGCCGCCGCCGCGTTTCTCCGAGGCCTCGCTGGTGAAGCGCATGGAGGAGCTCGGAATCGGCCGTCCCTCCACCTATGCGTCCATTCTGCAGGTGTTGAAGGACCGCGGGTATGTGCGGCTCGACAAGCGCCGGCTGCATGCCGAGGACAAGGGCCGGCTGGTGATCGCGTTCCTGGAGAGCTTCTTCGCGCGCTACGTCGAATACGACTTCACTGCCTCGCTGGAGGAGCAGCTCGACCGCGTCTCCAACAACGAGGTCGACTGGCGGCAGCTGCTGCGCGACTTCTGGCGCGACTTCAACGGCGCTCTCGACGAGATCAAGGACCTGCGCATCGGCGACGTGCTCAATGCGCTCGACGCGTTGCTCGGGCCGCACGTGTTTCCGGTGCGCGCCGATGGCGGCGACCCGCGCCAGTGCCCGACCTGCGGCACCGGAAGACTGGCGATCAAGCTCGGCCGCTTCGGCGCTTTCGTCGGCTGCTCCAACTATCCGGAATGCCGGTACACGCGCACGTTCTCGTCGTCCGGCGATGGCAGTGAGGGCACTCGCACGCTCGGCCAGGACCCGGAGACCGGCCTCGACGTCACCGTGCGCAGCGGCCGCTTCGGCCCCTACATTCAACTCGGCGAAGGCGGCGAGGGCGAGAAGCCGAAGCGCGCCAGCATCCCGAAGGGCACCGCCCCCGACTCGATCGAACTCGACCGCGCGTTGGCGCTGCTGTCGCTGCCGCGCGAGGTCGGGCGGCACCCGGAAAGCGGCGAGCCGATCATGGCCAATCTCGGCCGCTACGGACCGTATGTGCAGCACGGCTCGACCTACGCCAACCTGGACGCTGGCGACGACGTGCTCACCGTCGGGCTCAACCGCGCAGTGGCGCTGATCGCCGATAAGGCCTCCAAGGGCGGCGGCCGGGGCCCGCGTAGCGCACCCGGGTTCGGTGGCCGCGGTCTCGGCGACCATCCGCAAAAAGGCGGCGCCGTGGTGGTTAAAAGCGGGCGCTACGGACCCTATGTAAGCCACGGCGGGGTGAACGCGACGCTTCCAAACGACAAATCGCCGGAGACGCTGACGCTGGAAGAGGCGCTGGTGCTGCTTGACGCCAAGGCCGGCAAGTCGCCGGCCAAGGCACCGAAAAAGGCGGCGGCGACCCGGCGTAAGACGGCGGGGAAAAAGGCCGCCTCCGGCGCCAAGAAGCCTGCCGCGCGAAAGACCCCGACGCGAGCCCGCAAGGCCGCCACCTAACGTTCGCTCGCCGCCTCCGGCGCGAGCTCGGAGCACTAAAGGTCGTGCCAAGAATTCGCGCCGGACGACCGGCGCTGCCCAGCAAGGACGAGGTCCTTGCCTTCATCGCCAATCAGCCCGGCAAGGTCGGGGTGCGCGAGATCGCGCGCGGGTTCGGCCTCAAGAACGCGGAGCGGGCTGAGCTCAAGCACATGTTGCGCGACCTGGAGGATACCGGTCGCCTGGATCGCCGCGGCAAGCGCCTGCACCGTCCCGGCCACCTGCCGCAGGTGGTGGTCGCCGAGATTTCCGGGCGCGACCGCGACGGCGAACTGCTGGCAGTTCCGACCGAGTGGGACGAAGAGGAGCACGGCGCGACGCCGAAGATCCGCGTGACCATTCCGCGCCGCAC
>DASWSO010000795.1:0-4446 GCA_036402635.1 Xanthobacteraceae bacterium | reverse complement strand
ATCAGGTGGTGCAGCGGGTGCTGGGCACGATCGACCATACGGCCCCCGCCGCGCCGCCGGGCGAGACCATCGCCCGCTGCGCGGCGGCGTTCGACCGCGCCGGCGAGACTGCGCCGGATGCGGCCATCGCGCTCTACGCATTCGGGGACGCCGCGCTGCTCGCCGCCGCCACCGAAGAGATCGTCGCACTGCTCCGGGCATGGGACCTGCTCGGACCCGATTGCGACCTGCTCGACATCGGCTGCGGAACCGGCCGCATAGTGCGGGCTGTCGCACCGCACGTGCGCTACATCGTCGGCACCGATATCTCTGCCAGCATGCTTTGTCATGCCCGGCAAAGCTGCAGCCGGCTCGGCAATACCGCCGTCGTACGATCCAGCGGGCTCGACCTCGGCCCGTTCGGCGATGAGACCTTCGACACCGTCTGCGCCGTCGACGTGTTTCCCTACATCGTGCAGGCGGGTGTCGCCCTCGCGGCGCGACACATAGGCGAGGCGGCGCGCGTGCTGCGGCCGCGCGGCGCGCTGGTGATCATGAACTACTCCTACCGCGGCGACGCGGCCGCCGATGCGGTCGATCTCGCCCGGCTGGCGGCGGACGCCGGCCTCGGTGTCGTCCGCGCCGGCCTGCGACCGTTCCGGCTGTGGGACGGCGTCGCATTCCACCTGCAACGCGCGGGCTAGTGTCGTGGCGCGCGCGATCATCCTGGTTCTCGACTCGGTCGGCATCGGCGCCGCCCCCGACGCCGCAGCCTATGGCGACGATGGCGCCGACACCGTCGGCCATATCGCCGAAGCCTGCGCCCGCGGCGACGCCGACCGCGACGGCCTCCGCCGCGGCCCGCTGGCGCTGCCGAACCTGGTGCGGCTCGGCCTGGGCGAAGCTTGCGCGCTCGCGACCGGCAAGGTTCCGCCCGGGCTGCAGAGCGACGCGCCGCCGCAGGCCCGCTTCGGCTGCGCCGCGGAATTATCCAAAGGCAAGGACACGCCGTCCGGGCATTGGGAACTCGCCGGCCTGCCGGTGCCATTCGCGTGGAGCTATTTCCCACAAGCGGTTCCGTGCTTCCCGCAGACGCTGATCGAAGCGCTGTGCCGCGAGGGCAGTTTGCTCGGCATTCTCGGCAACCGTCATGCATCCGGAACGCAGATCATCGCGGAGCTGGGCGAGGAGCACGTCCGCACCGGCAAGCCGATCTGCTATACCTCGGCCGACAGCGTCTTCCAGATCGCGGCGCACGAGCAGAGCTTCGGTCTCGATCGGTTGTATGCGCTGTGCGCCATCGCGCGGCGGCGGCTCGATCCGCTCAACATCGGCCGCGTGATCGCGCGTCCCTTTATCGGCAGCGACAGCGGCGACTTCACCCGCACCGCCAACCGCCGCGACTTCGCGGTGCCACCGCCCTCCCCGACACTGCTGAACCTCGCCACCGACGCCGGGCGCGACGTGGTGACGATCGGCAAGATCGGCGACATCTTCGCGCATTCCGGCACCGGTCGCGTGCTCAAGGCGGACGGCAATGCGGCACTGTTCGAGCGTACGCTCGAGGGACTCGCAACGCTTGCCGACGGCGGGCTGCTGTTCGCGAACTTCATCGACTTCGACACGCTGCATGGCCATCGGCGCGACCCGGCTTCCTACGCGGCGGCGCTCGAAGCGTTCGATCGGTGCATTCCCGAACTGACTGACGATTTGCGCGACGACGATCTCGTCGTCATCACCGCCGACCACGGCTGCGATCCGACCTGGCGCGGCACCGACCACACGCGCGAGCAGGTGCCGGTGCTGGCATTCGGGCCGCGCGTCGAAGCCGGCTGTATAGGCCGTCGCCGCAGCTTCGCGGATGTTGCCGCGACGGTGGCGCGTCATCTCGCGCTTTCCGGCCGGCTCGCCGGCACGGCTTTCTGAGGGGCGCTGCGTCGGCTTCAAAACAAATAACGGCGCTACGCTTACTTCCCGACACAAGCATAGTCGGCAATCTGACAGTCGTTTTACCGGTTCAAACAGGAACAAACGTTTTGGCTTTGGCGTTCTTTGTACGCGGGTGAATCGGGAGGATCGATGTCGACGAGAGTGCTGATCACCGGCGGCGCAGGTTTCATTGGATCCCACATCACGGATGTTCTTCTGGCGAGCGGCTACACGGTTCGGCTGCTTGATAACCTTTCTCCCCAAGTCCACCCTGACGGCGCCACTCCAAACTATCTCGCTGCAGACGCGGAGCTCGTGATCGGCGATCTGCGCGACCGCGCCATCGTCGAGAAGGCATTGCGCGGCGTCGATTGCGTGCTGCATCTCGCCGCCGCGGTCGGCGTCGGCCAGAGCATGTACGAGATCGTCTCGTATACCGACGTCAATGAGGTCGGCACCGCGGTGCTGCTGGAAGCGCTGGCGAAACGCCCGGTCGAACGGCTCGTCTGCGCGTCCTCCATGAGCGTTTACGGTGAAGGCCTGGCGCGGCGGCGCGACGGCCGGCTGGTCTCGCCGCCCGACCGGACGATCGAGCAATTCCGCCGCGGCGACTGGGACCTCAGCGACGAGGACGGCGCGCCGCTGACGCCGGTCGCGACGCCGGAAACCAAGCCGCTCTCGCTCACGTCGATCTACGCACTCAACAAATATGCGCAGGAGCGCATGTGCCTGATCGCCGGACGCGCCTACGGCATCCCGGCGGTGGCACTGCGGTTCTTCAACGTCTACGGCCCGCGGCAGGCGCTCTCCAATCCGTATACCGGCGTGCTGGCGATCTTCGCGTCGCGCCTGCTCAACGGGCGGCCGCCGCTCGTGTTCGAGGACGGCAACCAGAAGCGCGACTTCGTGCACGTGCGCGACATCGCCGCCGCCTGCAAGCTGGCGCTGGAGAAAACCGAGATCACCGGCGAGGTGTTCAACATCGGCTCCGGCGAGTCACGCACCATCGTTTCGATCGCGAACGATCTCGCGCGCGTCATGGGGCGTTCCGGCATCAGCCCGCATGTGGTCGGTAAATATCGCGCCGGCGACATCCGCCACTGCTTCGCGGATATCACGAAAAGTCGTGAGCAGCTCGGCTTCGCGCCGAAGGTGGATTTCCAGGACGGCATGGCGGAACTTGCCGAGTGGCTCGGCGGCCAGGTCGCCGACGACGGCGTCGAGCGCGCGACCAAGGAGCTGGAAGCGCGGGGTCTGGTGGCATGAACGCGGTGTCGCGGCCAGTGGTGCTGCGTTCGGAAGCGCCGGTGCTGATCACCGGCGGCTGCGGCTTCATCGGCTCGAACCTGGCGCATGCGCTGGCGCTGCAGGGCCGCAAGGTGCTGATCCTCGACAACCTCTCGCGCGCCGGCACCGAGCACAATGCGGCGTGGCTGCGCGGGCAGCATCCGGACCGGATCGGCATCGAGCTCGGCGACGTGCGCCATGCCGAGGCGCTGCGCCCGCTGGTGACGCGCGCCTCCGGCGTGCTGCATCTGGCCGCGCAGGTCGCCGTCACCACCAGCCTGGAAACCCCGCTTGACGATTTCGAGATCAACGCGCGCGGCACGCTCAACGTGCTGGAGGCGGTGCGGCGGCACAATCCGCGCGCGCCGGTCGTCTTCGCCTCGACCAACAAGGTCTACGGCCGGCTGATGGGCGACGACGCGGTGGTGCGTGACGGCACCCGCTACGTCCCGGCCGAGCCGCTGCTGCAGCAAGGCGTGAGCGAGACGACGCCGCTCGACTTCTACAGTCCGTACGGCTGCTCGAAGGGCGCGGCCGACCAGTACGTACACGACTATGCCCGCGTGTTCGGCCTGCGCACCACGGTGATGCGCATGAGCTGCATCTACGGCGCGCGCCAGTTCGGCAACGAGGACCAGGGCTGGATCGCGCACTTCCTGCTGCAGGCGATGAAGGGCGCGCCGATCACCATCTATGGCGACGGCTATCAGGTGCGCGACGCGCTCTATGTCGACGACGCGGTGGCGGCCTGGCTCGCGGCGCTCGACCGCATGCCGGCGGGCGGGCAGGTATTCAACCTCGGCGGCGGAGCGGACAACGCCGTCAGCCTGCGCGAGCTGCTCGACCTGATTGCCGCACTGCGCGGAGCGCGGCCGGACGTGCGCTTCGAGGATTGGCGGCCCGGCGACCAGCGCTGGTACGTGTCGGACACGCGCAAGCTCGCGGACGCGCTCGGCTGGTCGCCAAAGGTGCGCTTCAAGGATGGCCTGGCAAGGCTCGAGCGCTGGCTGCTGCAGTGGCTCGCGGAGACTGCGGCGCCCGCTCCTCTGCGGGAGGCACGCGCGTGAGGGTCAGCCTCATCAACCCGCATTGGCGCTACGACGGCAGCATCTACTTCGGCTGCCGGGAGCCGCATCTGCCGCTCGAGCTCGGCATCTCGCAGCGCATGCTGCAGCAGGCGGGACACGTCACGCAGCTGATCGATGCGCATATGTTCGGGCTGTCGCTCGACGATGTCGCCGCCGAGGTCCG
>DASWSO010000794.1:0-16753 GCA_036402635.1 Xanthobacteraceae bacterium | reverse complement strand
CGCAGCAGCGCGGCGGCCAGGATCGGACCCGCCTCCGCCATCACGCGGGTGATGCCTTGGTCCGCGAGCGCCCGCAGCGCGGCGGTGAGATCGAGACCGTCGTCACCCGCCGGCACGCGCAGCACCACGGCGCCGCGCTCGTGAAGTTCCCGTTCCTTGTCTCCACCGGGAGCGGCGCCGGTGATCACCCACAGCGGCGCCTGCCGCGTCGTGGCGACCAGCTTGCTGGCGAGCGGCAGCCGCAACTTCGTGTCCAGCACCACCCGCACCGGCGAGTGCGGCTCCATGCCGGGCAACCGGCAGGTGAGCAGCGGATCGTCCGCCAGCACCGTGCCGATGCCGGTGAGCACCGCATCGTGGGTCGCGCGCAACATGTGCACGCGGCGACGCGCGGCTTCTCCGGTGATCGGAGCCGGCTTGCGGCCGGCGAAGCCGGCCTTGCCGTCGGCCGACACCGCGAGCTTGAGCAGCACATGCGGCCTGCCATCGCGGATGCGGCGGATATGCCCGGCGTGATCGCGTCGCGCCGCCTCGGCGGCGATCCCGAGATCGACGCTGATGCCGGCGGCGCGCAGCCGCGCATGCCCTTGTCCCGCCACCAGCGGATTCGGATCGTCCATGCTGGAGACGACGCGCGCGATCCCGGCGGCGACGATCGCATCGACGCAGGGCGGGGTGCGGCCCTGGTGCGCGCATGGCTCCAGCGTGACGTAGAGGGTGGCGCCGCGTGCCGCCGCGCCGGCGCGGCGCAGCGCTTCGGTCTCCGCATGCGGGCGGCCGCCAGGCTGCGTCCAGCCGCGTCCGACGATCACCGCACCGTCCGTGGTCTCGCGCACCACCAGCGCGCCGACGGCCGGGTTCGGCCAAGTCTGCCCGAGGCCGCGGCGGCCGAGCGCCAGCGCGGCATCCATGCAGGCGCGGTCGCGCTCGGCATTGTGAGGCGCGCTCATGTCCGCAGTTTCGCGGCGCATTGGAGATTCGCCATGCTCAGCCCGGCGCACGCAGGCTCATCAGCTTGCGGCTGGGATAATCGTAGAGCTTGCCGTTCTCGGCGAAGTCCGGGACGCACAGCTTGACGATCTCGGCCGCGACCTGCTCGGGCGTGTCGAGCGTGCTGGCATCCTCGCCCGGCATCGCGGCGGCGCGCATCTTGGTGCGCACCGGCCCCGGATTGACCAGGTTGACCCGCACCGGCGTGGTGTCGTTCTCCGCCGCATAGGTGCGCGCCAGCATCTCCAGCCCGGCCTTGCAGACCGCATAGACGCCCCAATAGGCGCGCGCCTTGTGGGCGGCGCCGGAGCTGATGAACACCGCGCGGCCGGCATCGGAGGCGCGCAGCAGCGGGTCCATCGAGCGGATCAGCCGCCAGTTCGCCGTCACGTTGACGGCGATCGCCTCCTCCCAGACTTTCGGCTCGATATGCCCGAGCGGCGACAGCACGCCGAGCACGCCGGCATTGCCGACCAGCACGTCAAGTCGGCCGTGGCGCTCGTGCAGCGCGGCGCCGAGCCGGTCGATGCCTTCATAGTCGCGCAGATCGAGCGGCACCAGCGTGGCGCTGCCGCCCTCGGCGCGGATGCGATCGTCGAGCTCCTCGAGCCCGCCGACGGTGCGCGCCACCGCGACCACGTGCGCGCCTTCGCGCGCCAGCGCCAGCGCGGTGGCGGCGCCGATGCCGCGCGAGGCGCCAGTCACCAGCGCGATGCGGTCGGCGAGGGGTTTGGACGGCACGCTTGCTCTCTCCGCTGGTCATGCGCGGCTCGATCCGCGCATCCATCAGTCAGGTTTGACAAGGAGATGGAGCGCCGGGTCAAGCCCGGCAACGACGACGGTCTTGCCGATCAGCTCGCTTCCGCCAGCAGCGAGAGCTGCCGCGGCGCCGGCTCGTGCGCGGCCTGGTCGGTCAGCGGCGTCGGATATTCGCCGGTGAAGCAGTGGTCGGTGAACTGCGGATGCAGCGGGTTGCGTCCCTGCTCGCCCATGGCCCGATAGATGCCTCCGACCGACAGGAAGGCGAGCGTATCCGCGCCGATGAACTTCCGCATGCCTTCGAGGTCGTGATTGGCGGCAAGGAGCTTGTCACGCTCCGGCGTGTCGATCCCGTAATAGTCCGGATGGGTGATCGGCGGCGAAGCAATGCGGAAATGCACTTCGGTCGCGCCGGCGTCGCGCATCATCTGCACGATCTTCACCGAGGTGGTGCCGCGCACGATCGAATCGTCGATCAGCACGATGCGCTTGCCCGCGACCACCGCGCGGTTGGCGCTGTGCTTGAGCCGCACGCCGAGCTGGCGGATCTGCTGGGTCGGCTCGATGAAGGTGCGGCCGACATAGTGGTTGCGGATGATGCCGAGCTCGTAAGGCGTGCCGGAGGCCTGCGAGTAGCCGATCGCGGCCGGCACGCCGGAATCCGGCACCGGCACGACGACGTCTGCCGGCACGTGTGCCTCGCGCGCCAGCTCGGCGCCCATGGTCTTGCGGATGTCGTAGACGGAGCGGCCGCCGACCAGCGAATCGGGCCGTGCGAAGTAGATGTATTCGAAGATGCAGGGGCGTGCCGCGGTCGGAGGGAACGGCTTGTGGGTCTGCATGCCGTCTTCGTCGAACACGACGATCTCGCCGTTCTCGATATCGCGCACGTATTTGGCGTTGATGATGTCGAGCGCGCAGGTCTCGGACGCCAGGATCGGGTAGCCGTCGAGCTCGCCCAGCACCAGCGGGCGGATGCCGAGCGGGTCGCGCGCACCGATCAGCTTCTTGTTGGTGAGGCCGACCAGCGAATAGGCGCCCTCGATCGAGCGCAGCGCGTCGATGAAGCGCTCGACGAAGCGGTTGCGCTTCGACTGCGCCACCAGGTGCAGGATCACCTCGGTATCGGTGGTCGACTGCATCATCGCGCCGTTGCGCACCAGTTCGCGGCGCACTGTCAGCCCGTTGGTGATGTTGCCGTTGTGGCCGACCGCGAAGCCGCCGGCGTTGAGTTCCGCGAACAGCGGCTGCACGTTGCGCAGCACGGTCTCGCCGGTGGTGGAATAGCGCACATGGCCGACCGCGGAGTTGCCGGGCAGCCGCTGGATCACCTCGCGACGGGAGAAGGTGTCGCCGACCAGACCCATGCGCCGCTCGGAATGAAAGCGGTGGCCGTCGAAGCTGACGATGCCGCAGGCCTCCTGGCCGCGGTGCTGCAGGGCATGCAGGCCGAGCGCCGTGATCGCCGCCGCATCGGGGTGACCGTAGATTCCGAAGACGCCGCACTCTTCCCGCAGCCGGTCCGCATTGGGATCGGCAAAATCACTATCGCAGGAAGGCTGCATGGCCGGCCCTCGTCCCGTCCTTCGGTGTGTTCTAGTCAGCGCGACGTCGGCGCTGCCGTACCGAGCAATTGCTGCATGCCGACCCGGTCGGCGCGTCCATAACCGGGTTGCGGATCCGCACCCGAGGGTGCCACCGAGCCGCTGCGCCCGCGTGGAGCGGCGGGCTGCTCGGCCGGCGCTTCCGGCTCCTCGCGCGGTCGCTTGAGCTTCTTCAGGTAGCCCTCCGGATCCTCCGGCAGCATCGACATAAGCGCTTGGCCGGTGCTCTGCAACACGACCCTCGACTTAGCGTTACGAACCCATTCCGGCTGGCTCTTGTCCGGCACCAGCCAGGCGAAGAACAGGAACGCCACCACGACGATCAGGAGGCCGCGGGCGAGCCCGAACAGGAACCCGAGGGTGCGGTCGAGCGCGCCCACCCGGCTGTCCAGGATCATGTCGGAAATCTTGATGGTGATGATGGAAACCACCAGCAGGGTGCCCAGAAAGACCCCGGCAATCACCACCCCGGCCGCCACCACGTCCTGGCTGATGTACTGTTTCGCAACCGGCAGTAGTCTCGGATAGGCGTAGAGGGTGAGGACTGCGGCCGCCGCCCAGGAGGCGATCGACAGCACCTCGCGCATGAATCCCCGCACCATGGCGAGGATGCCGGAGATGAACATGACCGCGAGCAGGATGATGTCGAGCAGGGTGAGCGGCATGGCACCATTCGTTTGTCGCAGCCATCCGCGGTCCCGGAACCCACCCGGAATCGCCCCCCACGGTCAGCCTGCCGCGGTGTGTATAGCCGGGCCGACCCGGCCCGTCACCGCATTTGTCGGCCGGATTGCGCAATCCGCCGGGCCTGTGGCGGCTCAGTCGCGCGCGCGAATCGACAGCTGCGGCTTGCGGCCGCCCGAGGCCGCCGAGATCTGCGCCACCAGATCGGGGAGGCCGCCGATGCTGGTCACCCGCACGGACGCATCGGCACCCTCGACCTTGGCGGTCTCCGGAATGAACGCCCTGGTGAAGCCGAGCTTGCCGGCCTCTTTCAGCCGGGCGCCGGCATGCGGTACCGGCCGGATCGCTCCCGACAGCGAGACCTCGCCGAAATGCACCGAATCGGCCGGCAGCGAGGCACCGGTCAGCGAGGAGACGAGCGCGGCGGCGGCGGCCAGGTCGGCCGCCGGCTCGTTGATGCGCAGGCCGCCGGCGATGTTGAGATAGACGTCATGGCTGCCGAGCCGCACCCCGCAATGCGCCTCCAGCACCGCCAGCACCATCGAGAGCCGGCTCGGGTCCCAGCCCACCACCGCGCGGCGCGGCGTGCCGAGCGTGCTTGGCGCCACCAGCGCCTGGATTTCCACCAGCAGCGGGCGCGTACCCTCCATGCCGGCGAACACCGCCGTGCCGGGGGCGCCGAGGTCGCGCTCGGAGAGGAAGAGTTCCGACGGGTTCGGCACCTCGCGCAGGCCCCCGCCGGTCATCTCGAATACGCCGATCTCGTCGGTCGGGCCGAAGCGGTTCTTGATCGCGCGCAGGATGCGGAACTGTTGCGAACCCTCGCCCTCGAACGAGAGCACCGCGTCCACCATGTGCTCGACCACGCGCGGGCCGGCGATCTGCCCGTCCTTGGTGACGTGCCCGACGAGGATCACGGCCGCGCCGGAGCGCTTGGCGAAGCGGATCAGCGCCTGCGCCGAGCCGCGCACCTGCGTCACCGTGCCGGGCGCGGAATCGACCAGGCCGGTCCACATGGTCTGGATCGAGTCGATCACGATCAGGCGCGGCGCGGCGCCTTGCGAGAGCGTCGCGATGATGTCCTCGACCGCGGTTTCGGCGGCGAGCTCCACCGGCGCGTCGGACAGGCCGAGCCGCTCCGCCCGCAGCCGCACCTGCGCCACCGCCTCCTCGCCGGAGACGTAGACGCTGCGGTGGCCGGCGCGCGCGAGCGCCGCCGAAGCCTGGATCAGCAGCGTCGATTTGCCGATGCCGGGATCGCCGCCGACCAGCAGCACCGAGCCGCGCACGAAGCCGCCGCCGGTGACGCGGTCGAGCTCGGCCACGCCCGAGGCCAGGCGAGGGGCCTCGGCGTCGCTGCCGGCGAGCGGCTCGAGCTTGAACACGCGGCCCTTGCGCGGCGCGCGGCCCGGCATCGCCCGCTCGGTGGCGCTGGATTCCTCGGCGATGGTGTTCCACTCGCCGCAAGCCTCGCACTTGCCCTGCCAGCGGCCATAGACCGCGCCGCAGTTCTGGCAGATGAAGCTGGGAGTCGCGCGTGCCATCGCGCCCGAACGGACGGGAGTCGGGCCGTGAAGTCAACGCCTGCCCGCGGAAAGCCATAGTGCGGGACGACGCTTTCGCGATGACGCCCGCTCCAGCCGCCGCGCCGACCGCACCCGCGGCCGCCGCGTCCTATCCGATCCGGATCGGCAGCGCGGAGGAGTTCGCCCGCGTCCGCGACTTCCTCAAAGCCGCCGACTTCAACGATCTGCGCGTCTGCGACGTGCTCAAGCTCGGCGACATGAGCGATCTCGGCGGCGTCCTCTGGGACGAGGCGCCGCTGCAGGAGCTGGAGCCGCGGCTGCGCTGGTGCATGCAGACGTTCGGCCGCGGCACGCCGGTGGACATCGCCATGTCGCGCGCGGTCTGCGGCGAGGAGACGCTCGCGGCCTTCCTCTCGCTCGGACTGCTGCGGCCGTCGAAGGGCGATGCCAACCTGCTGGTGAGCCCGGTCTGGCTCTATCCGGTCGATGGCTTCGTGATCGTCTCCGACCGCCATGACGATCCCGAGGGCGGAAAATTCGTCGCCGCCGACGATATCGTTTTTCCGGCGATCTATATGGGCACGCTGCGCTTCCTCAAGCTCCTGCCGGACGCCCATGGCGGCGACGCGCTCGACCTGTGCGGCGGCACCGGGGTCGGCGCCATGCATCTCGCCCGCACCGCCCGCACCGCCGCCACCGCCGACCTGACCGAACGCTGCGCGTTCTTCGCCGAGTTCAACGCCAAGCTCAACGGCGTGGCGGTGGAGAGCCTGTGCGGCGACCTCTATGGGCCCGCGCACGGCCGGCAGTTCGACGTCGTCACCGTGCATCCGCCGTTCGTGCCGTCGGTCGGCACCAGCATGATCTACCGCGACGCCGGCGATACCGGCGAAGCGATCACGCGGCGGGTGATCGAGGGCCTGCCGGCGCATCTGCGGGCGGGCGGCACCTGCATGGTCGTGTGCGTCGGCCGCGACACCCATGAGCAGCGGTTCGAGGAGCGGGTGCGCGACTGGCTCGGCGAGGCGGCGCCGAACTGCGACATCGCGTTCGCGATGGAAAGGACGATGTCGGTCGAGCACATCGTCGGTCAGGTGCGCAAGCGCTGGCACGACAAGATCGAGGAGCAGACGCGCCAGCTCACCGAGCGCCTGCATGCGCTCGGCACGCGGCAGTTCGCCTACGGCGCGCTGTTTGTGAGGCGCTGGCACGAGCCGGTGCCGGAGCCGCCGGTGCGCGTCAACCTGACGCAGAAAACGGTCGCGGCGGATTTCGACCGCCTGTTCGCGTGGCGGCGGCTGCACCGCCGTTCAGGATTCCTGCAGTGGCTGACCCATGCGCGGCCGCGCTTCACGCCGGAAGCCGAGCTCAACGTGCGGCACGCGCAGCAGGACGGCCGCTTCGTGCCGAGCGAGGTCTCGTTCATCGTCGACCGCGGCTTCCACAGCGTGCTCAAGCTCGACGCCTGGGTGGTGCCGGTCGTGCTGCAATTCGACGGCGAGACGACCGTCGGCGATGTGCTGCAGAGTGCGCGCGACGAGGCCTCGGTGCCGCCGGACTTCACCTTCGAGGCGTTCGGCGAACTGGTCCGGCTGATGATCGAGCGCGAGATTCTGGACGTCGATTTTCCGCGGTGATTCAGCCCGTCAGTCCGGACAGCCTTTGCTTCGCCCGGTTTCCGGAATGACGCCGCATGACACGGCTTTCACTCCAGATACGTTCGCCGAAATCTGCGGCCGAGGCCGGTGAGGATCTCGTACGCGATGGTGCCGGCATGCGCCGCCAGCGCATCGACGCCGATCTCGTCGTTGAGGAATTCGGCCCATGCGCCGCGGCGCGGCGTGCCGGCAGCAAGCCCGGTGACGTCGAGCGCCAGCAGATCCATCGAGATGCGCCCGGCGACCGGGCAGCGGTGGCCGGCGACGATCGTCTCGGCACCGGTGCGCCTATCGGTGCTGCCGGCGCTGCGAAACAGGCCGTCGGCATAGCCGACAGAGACGATGGCGATGCGGCTCGGCCGCTTCGCGGTCCAGGCGGCGCCGTAGCCGACGGTCTCGCCGGCCGCGACCGTGCGCACCTGCACGATGCGGCCTGCGAGCCGCAGCACCGGCCGCATCGGATTGACGTGGCTCGGGGTCGGATTGGCGCCGTACAGCGCGACCCCGGGGCGGACGAGATCGTGCAGCGCGTCCGGCCCGAGAAAGATGCCGGAAGAATTCGCCAGCGAGAACGGCACGTCGGGAAACATCTGGCGGATGACGCGCGAGCGGCCGATCTGCTTGCCGTTGAGCGGGTGCGCGGCATCTTCCGAGCACGCCAAGTGGCTCATCATCAGCGTGATGCCGGCGCGTCCGTGCGGGCTGCGCGCCGCCAGGGCAGCGGTCTGCTGCTGGTCCAGCCCGAGCCGGTTCATGCCGGTGTCGACCTGCACCGCGGCGCCGCCGCTCCAGCCGCTCGCGGCGCAGAACGCCTGCCACTCGTCGATCTCGTCGAGGCTGCAGAGCACCGGGCGGAGATCGCCGGCCGTGTAGGCCGGCGCGGTGCCGCGAAACAGTCCGTTGAGCACATAGACGGTGGCGCCCGGCGCGGCGGCGCGCACCTCGCGCCCTTCGAACGGGTAGGCGACGAAGAAGGTGCGGCAGCCGGCCGCGGCCAGCGCCCGCACCACCGGCTCGAGCCCGAGCCCATAGGCGTCGGCCTTGACGGCGGCGCCGCATTCCGCCGGCGCGGCGCGCTGCGCCAGCTCGCGCCAGTTGGCGGCGACGGCGCCCAGATCGATGGTGAGGAGGCCGCCGGCTTCGGCCTCGGCAGGTCCCGCCGTCGGTTCGCCGCGTGTCACGCCCGATCCCCGCTCAGTAGCGTGCCGGCAGCCGCTCTTCCTGCGCGAGGTTGGAGAAGCGGGTGACGTTGGCGTCGAACTGCAGCGCCACCGTCCCGGTCGGGCCGTGGCGCTGCTTGCCGATGATCACCTCGGCCTTGCCGTGCACGGCCTCCATTTCGGTCTGCCACTTGAAGTACTCTTCGGTTCCGGCGCGCGGCTCCTTGTTCTTCAGATAGTACTCCTCGCGGAACACGAACATCACCACGTCGGCGTCCTGCTCGATCGAGCCGGATTCGCGCAGGTCGGAGAGCTGCGGGCGCTTGTCGTCGCGGCTTTCCACCTGCCGGGAGAGCTGCGACAGCGCCAGGACCGGCACCGCCAGCTCCTTCGCCAGCGCCTTCAGGTTGGTGGTGATCTCGGTGATCTCCTGCACGCGGCCCTGCGCGGCACGGTTCGAGGAGCCCTGCAGCAGCTGCAGATAGTCGATGACCAGGAGATCGAGTCCGCGCTGGCGCTTGAGCCGCCGCGCACGGGCGGCGAGCTGCGCGATCGAGAGACCGCCGGTCTCGTCGATGTAGAGCCGCATGTCCTCCATCTCGCGGGTGACGGCGACGATGCGGTCGAAATCGTTCGGATCGATCTCGCCGCGGCGGATGCGGTAGGACGGAATCTCCGTCTGCTCGGAAATGATGCGGGTGGCGAGCTGCTCGGCCGACATTTCCAGCGAGAAGAAGCCCACAATGCCGCCGTTGACGGTGGCGACGCGGCCGTCCGGCTGCACCTCGCCCTGCCAGGCGCGCGCGACGTTGTAGGCCAGGTTGGTGGCGAGCGCGGTCTTGCCCATGCCGGGGCGGCCGGCCAGGATCACCAAGTCGGAGTGCTGCAGGCCGCCCATCATGCGGTCGAGATCGGCGAGCCCGGTCGCGAGCCCGGAGAGCTTGCCGTCGCGCTGATAGGCCTTGGCGGCCATGTCGACCGCGGTGGTGAGCGCGGCCGCGAAGCGCTGGAAGCCGCCGTCGTAGCGGCCGGTCTCGGCCAGCTCGAACAGCTTGCGCTCGGCGTCCTCGATCTGCTCCTGCGGCGCGAAGTCGACCGGCGCGTCGTAGGCGACGTTGACCATGTCCTCGCCGATGCCGATCAGCGAGCGGCGGATGGCCAGGTCGTAGATGGTGCGGCCGTAATCGGCGGCGTTGATGACGGTGGTCGCCTCGGCGGCGAGGCGGGCGAGGTACTGGCTGCCGGTGAGGCCGGCGACGTCGAGGTCGGCCGGCAGGAAGGTCTTCATGGTGACCGGGGTCGCCACCTTGCCGGCGCGGATCAGGCTGCCGGCGAGCTCGAAGATCTTCTGGTGCAGCGGCTCGTGGAAATGCGTCGGCTCGAGGAAATCCGAGACCCGGTAGAACGCCTCGTTGTTGACCAGCACGGCGCCGAGCAGCGCCTGCTCGGCTTCGATGTTGTGAGGCGGAGCGCGGTAGAGCGGCTCGGGCTGCGGCGCAGTCCGGCGCAAGGTCGAATCAAGCAGAGCCATGACACCAACTTATCAGTGAGGGGGCGGCATATCATGGTGGGAGCGGGGCTGCGGCGGTTTCGTGCGCCAGCGCCCGCAATTCACACCAGTCCACCGGCCGGAAAGATGCGGGG
Source organism: Xanthobacteraceae bacterium (assembly GCA_036402635.1). Taxonomy (GTDB): domain Bacteria; phylum Pseudomonadota; class Alphaproteobacteria; order Rhizobiales; family Xanthobacteraceae; genus DASWSO01. The sequence continues at coordinate 6,728 of DASWSO010000794.1, read as the reverse complement.
CGTTTTTGCTTGACCCGTGGCCGGAAAGCGCGGGCGGTCGCGCTACTCGCCGGCGAGGCGCAGCGGCGCCCGCTGGCCGCCTTCGGCGGCGCGCAGGCGGTTCTCCTCGCGCACCAGGTAATCGCGCGTGACCGGAACCACGTCCTGGCGTTTGGCGAGCTGGATCTGGAACACCATCATGTCCTGCTGGCGGAACGACATCTCCGAGGCCGCCAGATAGAACTCCCACATGCGCACGAAGCGCGCATCGTAGAGCTGCTCGACCTCCTCGGCGCGGGCGAGAAACCGCTCGCGCCACGCCTTCAGCGTATCGGCGTAGTGCAGCCGCAGGATTTCGACGTCGGTGACCAGAAGGCCGGCGCGCTCGATCGCCCGCAGCACCTCCGAGAGCGCCGGAATGTAGCCGCCCGGGAAGATGTATTTGGCGATCCAGGGATTGGTGACCCCGGGGCCTTCGGAGCGGCCGATCGCGTGCATGAGCGCGACGCCGTCGTCGGTCAGCAGCGCCGCCAGCTTACGGAAGTAGCGCGTGTAGTAGCCGATTCCGACATGCTCGAACATGCCGACCGAAACCACCCGGTCGAACGTCCCGTTCAGGTCGCGGTAGTCCTGCAGCCGGAACTGCGGCGGGTTCGGCAGCGCCTTTTCGGACGCGCTTGCCTGCGCCGCCGCCAATTGTTCCTGCGACAGCGTGATGCCGGTGACGCGCGCGCCGCAGACTTCGGCGAGATAGAGAGCGAGCCCGCCCCAGCCGGAGCCGATATCGAGCACCTGGCTGCCGCGCTCGATCAGCAGCTTGGCGGCGACATGCCGCTTCTTGGCGAGCTGCGCGTCGTCCAGCGACTGCTCGGGATGCTCGAAATAGGCGCAGCTGTACTGCCGGTCCGCGTCGAGGAACAGCGCGTACAGCCGGCCGTCTAGGTCGTAGTGATGCGCGACGTTGCGGCGCGCGCTGGTATAGCGGTTGAACTGATGCAGGTGCCGCAGCAGGTAGCGGAACAGCGCTGCTGCGCGCGCCCATGGCGGCGCGTGCTCGACGGCCTCGCGCTGCATGGAGACCTGCAGCAGGTCGGCGATGCGGCCCTGCTCCAGCACGAGCGTGCCGTTCATGTAGGCTTCGCCGAGCCTCAGTTCCGCATCCAGCACCACGCTCCATTGCGCGCGATGGGTGAGGAAACGCACCGCCACCGGCCGGCCGCTGCCGTCGCCGAGCGTAAATACAGTTCCGCCCGCGGTGGTGACGCGAAGCGACCCACGGCGCACGACGGTCTGCAAAATCAGCCGAAGCAACCGGTCCACGGCCGCCTCCAACTCATTACACGGAGGGGAGTAAAACAAAGTCGGATGCGCGCGGCAATGCGCAGCAGCGCATTGCAGGGGCTCACATTCATGAAGGAATGCGCTAAAGCACCACCGGCGGCGGAATGAGGAGGCGAGCGGGTGAGCAGAGCGATTGTTGCGTGGCTGACCGTGGGCGGGGTCATTGTCGGGCTGTCGACGCTGCCGACGCCGGCCTCGGCACAGGATCTCGAGGCCGGAAAGCCTCCGCAGGCGCTGTTCTCCGCCAATTGCTCGGCCTGCCACAAGACGCCGCAAGGCTTGGCGCATGGGCGCAACGTCTCAAGCTTCCTGCAGACGCACTACACCACGGGCAGCCAATCGGCGTCCGCACTTGCCGCTTATCTGCTCAGCGTCGGCGATCCGCCGCCTCCGCCGCCATCGGCGGCTGGGCGTCGGCGTGGCGAGCCGGCTGCTGCGGCGGCCGCACGTGCGCCGGAGCCGGCGACGCCGCGACCGCCGGAGGCGCGGCCGGCGCGCCTGGATGAACGGTTGCCCGATTTCACGCGGCCCGGGCAGGCTGCCGCCGCCCAGCCGGCCGCCGCCGCCGCCGGCGGGCGCAGCGGCGCAGAGGCGGGCGAAGCCGGGCCGGGGCGGGAACGCGAGCGGCCGCCGCGCGGACCGGTGCGCGTGGCCGGCGATCCGGCTGCGGTCACGATCGCCATCGCCCCGCTCGCGCTGGAACAGCCGCCAACCCGCAGCGGCGCCGCGGCATCGGAATCCGGCGCTGCGCCGCCGCGCCGCCAGCGCCTACGGCCTGCCGCTACGCCGCAAGCGGCCGCACCGGCAGACCAGCCGACCGGCCAAACCGCTGCGCCGAGGCGGCGTCCGGCCGGACGCCGGCCGCAAGCGCAGCGGCCGGTTCCGCCCGGATAGGCTTTACGCCTTGCCGCCGGCGGTTTCGGCATCCTCGGCGGTGGTCGCAGCCGGCTGCTCGAACACGTCCTCGGCTGGCTTTCGTGCCGGCTCGTCGTCCTCTTCGTCGCGGCGGACCGTGACGTCTTCACCGCGCGCCTGCCGCTCGGCCTCGTCGGCATTGCGGGCGACGTTGACGGTGACGGTGACCTCCACCTCCGGGTGGAGCGAGACCGGGACGACGTGCACGCCGATCATCTTGAGCGGCGCATTCAGCACGATCTGGGTGCGGTTGACGGCGAAGCCGTCCGTGCCCAGCAGCTCTGCCACGTCGCGGGTGGTGACCGAGCCGTAGAGCTGGCCGGTCTCGGACGCCTGCCGCAGCACCACGAAGGCCTTGCCCTCGAGCTTCTCGCCGACCGTGCTGGCCTCGCCCTTCTGCTCGAGGTTGCGCGCCTCGAGATCGACCTTCATGGTCTCGAACTTCTTGCGGTTGGCTTCGGTCGCGCGCAGCGCCTTGCCTTGCGGGAGCAGAAAGTTGCGCCCGTAACCATCCTTCACGCGGACCACTTCGCCCATCTGGCCGAGCTTGGGAACGCGTTGCAGCAGAATAACTTCCATCGATCTTCTCCTGTGTTCGAGTAAGTCTGCAAATCAGGAATTCGGCGGCGGAGCGTTGCCGGCGGTGCGCGCGCGCAAGCCGAGCGGGGCGTCCGCCAGCCCGAGCAGCGCGGTGAGCAGCAGCGGCCAGCCGAACACCGCGATCGAGGCGTAGACCGCCCCGAGGATGAAGCCGCGCGCGTTCATGGCGCGCGTCAACGTGTGCAGGACGGCGAGGCCGAGCAGCCCGTAGGTGGTGAGCAGGGCTGCGGCGAAGACGGTTCCGACCACCCCGACCATGCCGGGCAGCAGCGCCGCCGCGAACGCGGCGGCCAGCAGCACCGGTCCGATCGCCGGCAAGGTCATGGACGGGATGTTGGGCCAAGGCCGGCGCAGGCGACCGGAGATCTGCACCACCCGGGCAGCGCCCCAAAGGGCGAACGCCTGCATCAGCGTGGCGATGATGGCGATCGCCGGCGGCAGCACCCGTTCGGGGCGGTCGAGCAGCGTGCGGCCGAACCAGCTCGAAGGCCGCGAGATCGCGCCGTCGCCGTCGGCGGACGGCACCTGCAGGCGGAACGCCGTCACGATCGCCCGCCGCAATGCGGCGCGCAGTTCCTCGATGTCGGTGCCGATCATCAGCACTGCGAAGGTGACGATCCCGGCCGCGAGCATCGCCAGCCAGAACACCAGGCGTCCGATCGGGTACCACTCGACCGGATCGTGCGGGTCGCTGCCGGGGCGCCCGAGCAGCGCCAGGTAGGAGAGCCACCAGGCCGGCAGCCCGACCCAGATCGTGAAGCTTGCCAGGAACCACCAATCGAACGCCGCAGCGAGCGCGAGCCCGGCGGCGCCCACGGCCAGCAGCGCGGCGAGATGGCTCCAGCCGAGGCCGACGATCAGCAGCGGCAGCGGCGCCAGGATGAACACCGGCACCGCCAACAACGAGCCGGAGACAATCGACGCGAACAGCAGCGCCGAAGCCGCGCCCGCCGCCAATCCGATGAGGACGATCTGCATCATGCTCCAGCTGTCCCGCAGGCCGGCCATCCGGCCGTGCGGTTAGAGGCGGACCATTTCCGCCCCAACCATCGGCCGCCGGATCAGCCCGGCGGCCTCTCGCTCATGTCGCGCGGCGAATCCGCCGCGCCGCCTCCGCCGCTCAGCGGATGACGTAAGGCAGCAGCCCGAGGAAGCGCGCGCGCTTGATGGCGTTGGCGAGCTCGCGCTGCTTCTTGGCCGACACCGCGGTGATGCGGCTCGGCACGATCTTGCCGCGCTCGGAGACGTAGCGCTGCAGCAGCCGCACGTCCTTGTAGTCGATCTTCGGCGCGTTGGCGCCGGTGAACGGGCAGGTCTTGCGGCGGCGGAAGAACGGACGCCGGCTCTGGCCTTGGGCTTGCATGCTCATGCGCCTGCTCCTTCGCCGGTACCCTCGTCACCGTCCTCGCGCGGGCGGCGGCCACCACCACCACCACCACCACCGTCGTCGCGGTCACGGCGGCGGTCGCCGCGGCGTTCGTCGCGATCGCGCTCGCGATCGACCTTACGCATCATCGCCGACGGACCCTCTTCGTGCTCCTCGACCCGGATGGTGAGGTAGCGCAGGATCTCTTCGTTCAGGCGCTCCTGCCGCTCGACCTCGGCCAGCGCCGCCGGCGGAGCCTCGATGTTGAGCAGGGTGAAGTGCGCCTTGCGGTTCTTCTTCATGCGGTAGCTGAGGGATTTCACCCCCCAGTACTCGTTCTTGAGCACCTTGCCGCCAAGCTGCTCGATCACGGACGTGTATTGCGTGGTGAATTCTTCGACCTGCTGCGCCGTCACGTCCTGGCGCGCAAGATAAACATGCTCGTAGAGAGGCATGGAATCGCTGTCCTTTCCTCGTTCGGCGGGAGGTGGCAACGCGCCGCAAGCGGCGTGTGCGACCAATCCCTTTGGCTCGTCTTTTCCGTTCCGGCGCCTAGCCGCTCAAGCCTTCAGGAAAGGCTCGAATGCCCGAGTTCGCGGAAACACCGGACGCCGGGTCGCGAGACCCTGCCGTGTCCTCGAGAGGACGCGGCCATCCGTTCAGCTTCCGACCGGAAAGCGGAAAGCGGGCTTTATAGCGGATTTGGCTGGTGGCGCAAGGCTGCCGAGCCGGTTTCGAGCGTTGCCGGCCGGGTCAGGACGATGCGCGGAACTCAGGTTCCGCTGGCGTGCCGCGCAAGCGCGGACGCAGCAGCCCGAGCGCAGCCGTCACACTGAGGAACGCGCTCAGCATCAGCAGCCCGCGCAGGTCGAACGGCAATTGAACCAACCGGCTGGCGGCGATGCCGGCCAGGCCGCCGGCAGCGGTCCAGCGGTCGGCGGACCGGCAATCACGATCGAGGGTGACGGCGATACAGAGGATGGTGCCCGGCCATAAGGCGACCGCATGGTACGGTTCGAACCATGGGCTCAATGGAATCGGCGCCAACAGGAGAACAGTCCAGTCGGCGAGTGCGGCCCGCGACGGCGCGGTCACCGGAAGATGCCGCCAGGCTCGCCACCCGTACCAGAGCAACATGATCACCCAGGCTGCGGACAGCAGGCCGACCACGGTTCGGGTCGAAGCCGCGTCCGGCCGTGCGCCGGTGAGTGCCGCGGCGGCCCGTCCCAGTGTCACCAGGGGCGGGCCGGTGGGAGAATCCGCCAGCAGTGCGTGGAGGTTCGGATCCGCAATGATCTCGAGTTGCTCGAGCCAGCCACGATAGAGCCGGGCCGCACCCTCAGGCCCGAACACCGGCCAAGGCCAAGCGGCGGCGGCAAGGGTGATTGCCACCGCGGCGACGAAGGAGCGGCGGTAGCCGTTGAGCAGCAGCCAGGGCAGCAGCAGCCCGCTGTAAAGCTTCAGCGAGAGGCTCAACCCGATGAGCGCGCCGGCGAGCAGCGGATGGCGGCGCAGCGCCGCATATCCGGCCAGCACCAGGCCGAGATAGATGAGGTTGGAGTTGAGGTTGCGCAGGTCCCACGAGATCGGGCCGTCCGCGAAGGGCAGGGCGAGGACGGCGATCAGCAGCCAGGCGGCGCGCAACCGGCGGGCCTCCCCGGCGACGCTGGCGCGCGCCACCGTCGCCAGGCCGGCTGCCATCGCGGCGAGCCACAGCGCCATGAAGACGGTCGGCCCGCCGCCGCGCAACAGGCCGAACAGCGGCAGCGCCGAAGGCGGGTAGGGAAAAATCGGCGTATGGTGGAGCGGTTGCGCCCGCGCAGGGTAAAGCCCGGTCTGCAGGATCGCGCCGACCGTCTCGTAGACGATGCCGGCATCCCGCGTCGGTGTGAGAGGTAGCCCGGAGAGCCGAAAGCGGGTGACGTGGTAGGCGAAATAGAGCGCAAGCGCGACGGCGAGAGCGACCACCACCCACGGGCGGCCGCCGAGCTGGCATAACGCATCGGCAGGGGAATGCCGGGCCAAATCACCCAGGCGCGGGCGCACGGGCGTGCCCGGCGCCGGGCGCTTCACCACTCGCCCTCGAAGCGCACCCGTCCCGCCGGACGGAACGGGTGCGTCGTCATCGTGTTCAGCCGCGCGGCTGCGGCACGATGCGGATGTAGGGCTTCGGCGCTTTCCAGCCGTTCGGGTACTGCTTCTTGGCGTCCTCGTCGGAGACCGAGCCGGCGATGATCACGTCCTCGCCCGGCTTCCACTGCGCCGGGGTCGATACCTTGTGCTTGGCGGTGAGCTGCAGCGAGTCGATCACCCGCAGCACCTCGTCGAAGTTGCGGCCGGTGGTCATCGGATAGACCAGCACCAGCTTGATCTTCTTGTCCGGCCCGATCACGAACACGTTGCGGACGGTCTGGTTGTCGGCGGCGGTGCGCTTGGAGGCGTCGCCGGACAGGGCCGCCGGCAGCATGCCCCACGCCTTCGAGATCGACAGGTCGGTGTCGCCGATCATCGGGTAGTTGGGCGCGAA
>DASWSO010000793.1:0-3097 GCA_036402635.1 Xanthobacteraceae bacterium | reverse complement strand
CCCAAACACGATTCGGCTTGGCATCGCGGTCAAGCGGGTGCCCTCGCCGCGGCCGCGGCCATGAGCGATTCCGGTTCAATTCGGCTGCGCCGGCGCACCCGGGTCCTCACCGCCGAGGAACGCGCGCTGTGGAAAGCGGCGACGCAATCGGTGGCACCGCTGGGCGCCGCTGCGCCCGCTCCGGCCGAGCCCACCGCTCCGGCTCCACCGCCGGAGGCGGCGACCGCGGCCGCACCGGTTGCCGCCATTCCGAGGTCAGCCGCCCCCTCGCCGCCGGCGCTCTCCCCGCTCGGCCGGCGGGCCCGTTCGCGGCTTGTGCGCGGGCGCGACGCGATCGATTCTCGCCTGGATTTACATGGACTTACGCAACAGCGGGCGCACGGCGCGCTGCTCCGGTTCCTGCGCCGGGCGCAGGGCGAGAACGCCAAGCTGGTGCTGGTGATCACCGGCAAAGGCGCGCGGCCACAGGGTGATCACACCGGCGAGCGCGGCGTGCTGCGGCGGCTGGTGCCGCAGTGGCTGGAGCTGCCGGAATTCCGCGCCTATGTGGTCGGGTTCGAGCCGGCCCATATCGCCCACGGCGGTGAAGGCGCGCTGTATGTGCGGCTGCGCCGCCCGCGGGAAGCCCCCTGAGGGCGGCCCGGAACAAGCCCGACCAACCGGAAGAACACGGGATCGCACGGCGAGAACAGCCGATCGTCGGCCTGTTCCGTCGCCGTTCTGCTTGCCCGGGCGCAAACCGCGGTCGGTTTACAGAATGAAGCGGCTGAGATCGGCGTTCTTGGCGAGGTCGCCGATGTGGTGCTGCACATAGGCGGCGTCGATCGTCACGCTCTCGCCGGAACGGTCGGAGGCCGAGAAGGAGATCTCGTCCAGCACCCGCTCGATCACGGTCGAGAGCCGGCGCGCCCCGATATTCTCGACATTGGAGTTCACCTCCACGGCGATGTCCGCGATCGCGTCGATGGCGTCGGCGGTGAAATTCAGCGTCACCCCCTCGGTCGCCAGCAGCGCCACCGTCTGCTTGATCAGCGAGGCCTCGGTCTCGGTCAGGATGCGGCGGAAGTCGTCGCGCGTGAGCGGCCGCAGCTCCACCCGGATCGGCAGCCGGCCCTGCAGCTCCGGCAACAGGTCGGACGGCTTGGAGACGTGGAACGCGCCCGAGGCGATGAACAGGATGTGGTCGGTCTTCACCGGCCCATGCTTGGTGGAGACGGTGGTTCCCTCGATCAGCGGCAGCAGGTCGCGCTGCACGCCTTCGCGCGAGACGTCGCCGACATGGCGGCCCTCGCGCGCGCAGATCTTGTCGATCTCGTCGAGGAAGACGATGCCGTTGCTCTCTACCGCCTGGATCGATTCCTGGATCAGCTGGTCCTGGTCGAGCAGCTTGTCGGACTCCTCGTTCACCAGCAGCTCGTAGGACTCGTGCACGGTGACGCGCCGGCGCTTGGTGCGGCCGCCCATCGCCTTGCCGAAGATGTCCCCGATATTGATGGCGCCCATCTGCGCTCCCGGCATGCCGGGAATCTCGAACAGCGGCATCGAGCCGCCGCCGGTCGACTGCATCTCGATCTCGATCTCCTTGTCGTCGAGCTCGTTGGCCCGCAGCTTCTTGCGGAACGAGTCCTTGGTGGCCTGGCTGGCGTTCTCGCCCACGAGCGCAGTCAGCACCCGGTCCTCGGCGGCGAGCTGCGCCCTCGCCTGCACGTCCTTGCGCTTGCGCTCGCGCGTGAGCGCGATGGCGATCTCGACCAGGTCGCGCACGATCTGCTCGACGTCGCGGCCGACATAGCCGACCTCGGTGAACTTGGTCGCCTCGATCTTCAGGAACGGCGCGCCCGCGAGCTTCGCCAGCCGCCGCGAGATCTCGGTCTTGCCGACGCCGGTCGGGCCGATCATCAGGATGTTCTTGGGCAGCACCTCCTCGCGCAGCTTGTCGTCGAGCTGCAGGCGGCGCCAGCGGTTGCGCAGCGCGATCGCGACCGCGCGCTTGGCGTCGCTCTGGCCGATGATGAAGCGGTCGAGCTCGGAAACGATCTCGCGGGGAGAAAAGTCGGTCATGCGTGAATCCTCGGCGCGCGGTCGCGCGCCATCAGCAATGTGTCGCCATAGATGGTGAGGTGTCGCTCGACCGCCTCAAACCCCGCCTTGCCGTAGGCGCGGATGGCGCGCGCGTTGCGGTGATCGGGATCGGCGACGATGCGGGGAGCGCCCCTTGCGAAAAGCAGGTCGACGAATGCGGCAATGAACGCACTGCCGTGGCCGCGTCCGACGTAATCCGCCTCGCCGATGAACTGGTCGATGCCGTATGTGCCGGGCGGCTGGTCGCCGAACGGGTGGTCCGGATAGGCATGCGGATCGTAGCACTGCTGGTAGCCGATCGGCCGGCCGTCGCACGAGACGATGAAGGGCTCGGTCGCGGGCTCGCGCATGGCTTCCTCGATTTCCGCGAGCCCGTCGGCATCGTCCCACCATTCCGCGACATGCGGCCGGTCCAGCCACCGGCTGATGAGCGGCAGGTCCTTCGTCTGCACCGGGCGAAAACTGTACACGCAGCGCGTCATGGTCACGCGCCCGGCAACGTCTCGATCGTCAGGTTACGGTTGGTGTAGACGCAGATGTCCGCTGCGATCTCGAGTGCGCGGCGTACCACCGCCTCCGCCTGCATCTCGCCATCGAGCAGAGCGCGGGCGGCCGCCAGCGCGTAGTTGCCGCCGGAGCCGATACCCATCACGCCGCCTTCCGGCTCCAGCACGTCGCCGTTGCCGGTGAGCACCAGCGAGACCGCCGGGTCGGCGACGATCATCATTGCTTCCAGCCGCCGCAGGTAGCGGTCGGTGCGCCAGTCCTTGGCGAGCTCCACGGCGGCGCGCATCAGCTGCCCCGGATACTGCTCGAGCTTGCTCTCCAGCCGCTCGAACAGCGTGAACGCGTCGGCGGTCGCGCCGGCGAAGCCGCCAATCACGTCGCCCTTGCCGAGGCGGCGCACCTTGCGGGCGTTGGCCTTGACGATGGTCTGGCCGAACGAGACCTGCCCGTCGCCGCCGATCGCGACGGTGCCGCCCTTGCGGACCGTCAGGATGGTGGTTCCGTGCCA
>DASWSO010000792.1:0-3179 GCA_036402635.1 Xanthobacteraceae bacterium | reverse complement strand
TTGCCGAAGATGCAGTGCGCCTCGCTGGTCAGCGTTCCGTGCTGGCGCTCGCCGGTTTCCGGATCGATCGGCAGCATGCCGGAGCAGAAGATCAGGCCGCCGGCGCGGACCGCGAGCGACTGGTGGTGGCCGTAGTGCGTCCGCAGGTCCAAGCCGGGCCGCGGCGCGGCGATGACGTCGAGCATCAGTGTGGATTCCGAATGGTCAGGATTGCGCCGGCACGTGCTCGGTGGCTTTCGGCCGCCACCGCAGCACGCGTGCCTCAAACGCATTGGTCGCGGCGGTGAGGATCAGCATGATCACCATCATGAGGAACACGATCGCGAGCGCGCCGGTGATGTTGTAGCTGGTCGAGTAGGCATTGAGCCGGTAGCCGAGCCCGGACGAGGAGACCAGGAACTCGCCAAGGATGACGCCTACCAGCGCGAACGGCAGGCTGATCTTGATGCTGGTCAGGATCCAGCTCGACGCACTCGGCAGCATCACCTTGCGGAAGATCTGCCACTCGCTCGCCTGCATGACGCGCGCGACATTGCACAGCGCCGGATCGACCGCGCGGATGCCGGACAGCGTATTGAAGAAGGTGATGAAGAACACCAGCGTGGCGCCGAGGAAGATCTTCGACGAGTAGCCGATGCCGAACCAGACGATCAGCATCGGGGCCAGCGCGATGCGCGGGATGCTGTAGAGCGCCAGCAGGAATGGGTCGAGCACGCGCGCAACAAAAGCCCAACGCGCCAGCAGCACACCGAGCGCGATGCCGGAGCCGGCGCCGATCGCGAAGCCGGCAGTCATCTCCAGCGCCGTCACGCCCAGATCGCGATAGAAGCCGGGATTGACCAGCTCCTGCGCAACCTGCGCGAAAATGCGCAGCGGCGTGCTGAAGAAGAAGGAGTCGAACAGCCGGTCCGCCCCCAGCTCCCAGAGGCCGAGGAAGAACAGCGCGAACAGAACGCGGCTGACCTGCACCACCGTGGTGTTCTCGGCGGAGAACAGCGACGCGGTGCGTCCGCGCTGGCGGGCACGCACCGGCGCCGCGGGCGCGTCCGCGAATACCGCCTCAGTGCGTGTTTCGAGTGAAGTCATCGAGCTGCACCGCCAATTCGTGCCAGAGCGCGTCATAGAGCTGCCGGAACTCCGGCACATCGTGAATGTAGAAGATGTCGCGCGGGCGGGGAATGGTCACGGCGTCCGTCCGCACGATGCGGCCGGGCCGCGCGCTCATCAGCACGACGCGATCGGCGAGCCCGATCGCCTCGGTCAGATCGTGGGTGACGAACAGCACGGTCGAGCGCTGCGTTTCCCAGATCGACAGCAGCATCGCCTGCAGCGTCAGCCGGGTCTGCGCATCGAGCGGCCCGAACGGCTCGTCCATCAGGATCACCGAGGGCTCGTAGATCAGCGTGCGGATGATATTGGCGCGCTGCCGCATGCCGCCCGAGAGCTGATGCGGATAGGCCTGCTCGAAGCCCTCCAGACCGACCCGTTTGATCCAGCGCAGCGCCTCGCGGTTGCGTTCCACCTGCGGCGCCCCGGCGATTTCCAGCGGCAGCGCCACATTGTCCAGCAGCGTGCGCCACGGAAACAGGTTGTCCTGCTGCGTGATGAAGCCCACGTCGCTGTTGGTGCCGACGATGTCGTTTCCGTTCAGGCGGATGCGCCCGCGCGACGGCGCCGACAGTCCGGAGATCAGCGTCAGCAGGCTCGATTTCCCGCATCCGCTGGGGCCGACCAGGGTGACGAACTCGCCGCGTTCGATCACCAGGTCGACGTCCTCCAAGGCGGCCACCGGCTTGCCGCGGCCAGCGAACAGCTTGCCGACGTTATCGATCTGCAGCACAGGCGATGATCCTTCTGTGCGTCAGCGCTTCGGCAGGTAGTCGTTGGTGGCGATCTCCTCGAACGTCGCCGCCTTCTTGATGGCGCCGCTCTCGATCATGAACGCGCCTGCCTTCTGCACCGAGGTCGGCGTGATGACGCCGTCGCGCGAGTAGATCGCCTTGGTGTTCTCGAAGCTCTCCAGCATCACCTCGTCGGGCGCGCCGCCGTAGAGCGCCTTCAGCGCCGGCATGTGGGAAGCCGACGGCGTGTCCAGGATCTCGTTCACCGACACCAGGAAGGCGCGCAGGAATTTGCGCACGGTCTCGGCATTGTCCTTGAGGAAGTCCGGATGCACGTAAACCAGTTCGAACAGGAAATCGTCGAACGCCGGATCGCCGCCGCCCATGTTGTTGGTGAAGCGGATCGCCTTGCCGCGGTGCGCCGCCAGCTCGGCGAACGGGCTGCCGGTGCAGCCGACCGCGATCTGGTTGTTCTCGAGCGCCGGCAGCATCGAATTGGCGCCGCCGACGCCGATCAGCTGGTAATCCTTCTGCGGCGTCAGGCCGACGCGCTTGCCGTAGGTCTCCAGCAGCACGTAGGTGAACGCACCCGGGCGCGTGCCCGCGACGGTGAGACCCTTGATCGCCTTCAGTCGCGTATCCAGCGGCGTCTCCGCCGTGATGCCGAGACGTTCGGCAACCTGCTTGTTCATCGCGCAGTCGATTGCCATCCGCCGGACCAGCATCATCGCCGCCTTCAGCGGCTTGCCCTGCTCGAACGAGGTGAACAGGCGATTGGGGGTGGACACCGCGAACTGCACGCTGCCGGCGATCACGGCGTCGACATCGGGACCGTCGCCATTGGTGACGATCACCTCGACGTCCATTCCCTCTTTCGGGAAATGGCCCTTCTGCTGCCCGTAGTAGAGCGGATAGAACATCATCGACGGCGTCGGCACCGTCACGCGGATCTTTTGCTGCGCGTTCGCGGCGGAGCCCAAACCGAACAGACACGCGACCAAGACTGCTACGCCGCTGAGTTTCGCAGAAAGTGGCATCCTATCCCCCTGAAGATGGCCGAACGCGACACTGCCCTGCACGTTGCAGGCCACATCGGTGAGCATGCAACGCACGTTTCGCCAATAAACTGTCGGCAAGTTGCTGCAGGATGCAATGATAATCTGGCGGTTGCGCATTTCGCGCCACCCGCCCAGGCGTGGTCGCGAGATAGTCTTTGCGGTTCTGACGGGTCGAGGCCAGAAGCTGAGTCTTCGCGCTGAGCTTGCGGATAGCCGCGGCATCACCCTAACCTGTTCACGCAATCCATCAGCCGCGGTCCTGATATCAACGCTTCGCCCC
>DASWSO010000791.1:0-10524 GCA_036402635.1 Xanthobacteraceae bacterium | reverse complement strand
ATGGCCGGTGCTGCGATAATTGCGCTCCAGCCGGATCACCTTGGCGCCCGGGAAGTCGTGGTCGAAGCGCAGGATGTTGTCGACCTCGGCGCCGCGCCAGCCGTAGATCGACTGGTCGTCGTCGCCGACGCAGCAGAGGTTGGCCGGCCTCACGGAGGCGGCGGCCTCCTCGGGGTGAGCGGTTAGAGTTTGAGCGGCTGCGTCAGCGGCGTCCGCAAGCACGCGGCCCGCGCCAGCAGCCCCCACCGGCGCGGTGGAAGGCTGATTCCCTCGCTGCGCCAACAGCCTGAGCCAGAGGTACTGGGCGACGTTGGTGTCCTGATATTCGTCCACCAGCATGTAGCGGAAGCGCTGCTGGTAGGTCCGCAGCACCTCCGGCTGCTCGCGAAAGAGCCGGATCGTCTCCAACAGCAGGTCGCCGAAATCGGTGGCGTTGAGCACCTTCAGGCGCTGCTGGAAGGCGGCATAGAGCTTGGCGCCGCGCCCGCCGGCAAACGCCGCGGCCTCGCCGGCCGGCACCTGCGTCGGCGTCAGCGCGCGGTTCTTCCAGCCGTCGATATAGCCGGCGAGCACGCGCGCGGGCCAGCGCTTCTCGTCGATGTTCTCGACTTCCAGCAGCTGCTTGAGCAGCCGGATCTGGTCGTCGGTGCCGAGGATCGTGAAGTCGGGCTTGAGCCCGACCATTTCTGCGTGGCGGCGCAAGATCTTGACGCCGATGGAATGGAAGGTGCCGAGCCACGGCATCCCTTCCACCGCCTCGCCCACCATGGTGCCGATGCGCGCCTTCATCTCGCGCGCCGCCTTGTTGGTGAAGGTGACGGCGAGGATTTCCGACGGGCGGGCGCGGCCGAGGCTGAGGATATGGGCGATGCGGGTGGTGAGCACGCGGGTCTTGCCGGTGCCGGCGCCGGCCAGTACCAGCACCGGGCCGTCGAGGCTCTCCACCGCGTCGCGTTGTTCCGGATTCAGTCCGTCCAGATACCGCGCCCCCCCGGCACTGGCGCGCGCCCGCGCCGCGATCCCGCCGGGGGCGGGCGCGGGAGCGCCGAACAGGTCGGAGTTGGAACGTCCCAGAGGGCTGGCCAAGGCAATAAATCCGCTGATTCTCAGCCCTCAACATGGCATCAGGAGCCATGATTTGCGAGGTCTGGTGTGCGTTTAAGCGGGGAGGCCAGGCGCTAAGCCGAGGCTCGCGGCCACCTGCCGCAGGCGTCGATCGCGCGTCCACAACGAGGCATTTTCCGACAGGCGCGCGGCGGCAAGGAGGTGAGCGTCAAGCGCCACGGTCGTGCGCATCGCATGCTCCCAAGCCCGCTCAGGCGCGCTCCGGCATGGCGATGCGGCGGCCGGCGGCCTCCGGGCGCGGCAGCATCGCATGCGCGGCCTGCATGCGGCGGAGCTTGGCGGCCGCGCGCGGGTCGAACGGGGCGGTGCGCTTGGTCTCCATGTCGACGTGCAGCGCCAGGTTCTCGGAAGTGGCCGATACCCAGCCCTCGGCGGCATGGAAAAGCTGCTCGAAGTAGTGCACGCGCTTGGCGTCGACGCCGAGCAGCTGCAGCGTTACGCGCACCGGCATGCCGGCATGCAACTCACGCAGGTAGCGGACGTGAACCTCGGCGGTGAACAGCGATCGCCGTTCGCGCGTCAGGTAGTCGGCGCCGATCCCGGCCAGCTCGTAGGCTTCGTCCACGGCGCGGTCGAACAGCACGTTGTAATAGGCCATGTTGAGGTGGCCGTTATAGTCGATCCAGCCCGGCTCCACCTGCATCACGGAGGAGACGAAGGGCGCAAAGAACACGGGCTCGAGGTCGCAGCGGTCGAGCATCGGGAGGCATCCGGAAAGAGCGAGCGATCAACGGTATTGTGCCGCATTCGCAATTGCTTGTCTTGTGTCCGATCGCGTCGAGTTTGCCGCGAATTGTCTGCAGGAAACGCGAGCGGACCGCCTCAGACGCGCAGGAAGCCGAGGATCTCGCCGACGAAGCGCGGCCACGCCGGATCGGTTTCCAGCACCATGTGGTTGCGGCCTTCCAGCGCGACGAAGCGCGCCCCCGGGATGCCGGCGGCGAGCCGGCGACCTTCCTCGAACGGCTGCATGGCGTCGTCGCGGCAATGCAGCACCAGGGTGGGGACCTTCACCTGCGGAAGCAGGTCGGTGACGTCAATCTCGTCGACCGCCAGGCGCAGCCGCGCGGCGTTGTCGCCTGAGGTCGTGATGCGCTGCAGGTCGTTGAACCAGCGCATCTGCTCGGCCGTGCCTTCGGGGAAAAACAGCGACGTGAACATCTGCCGCATGGCCGGATTGTCCTGACCCCAGCCCTGCCGCAGCAGCGTGAGCACCGCTTCGGAGGTCGCGACTTCCTGGGCGGACCCGCGCTTGCGCCGGCCGCGCGCGAATCCGCCATAGAGCACCAGCCGGCTGACGCGCTCCGGGTGCCGCACCGCGTAGGCGACCGCAATGGCGGCGCCTTGCGACATCCCGAACAGCGGGAAGCGTTCGATGCCGCTCGCCTCCACCACCGTCTCGAGATCGCGCACGAAGGCCTCGAACGAGAAGTCCGCGACCTCCCAGTCGGAGAGGCCGTTGCCGCGCGCGTCGTAGCGGACCAGCCGGTGCTGGCCCGCCAAGGCGTGCAGCAACGGGCTGAAGATCGGGCTTTCCCAGTCGTATTCCAGGTGGTTGAGGTAGTTGGCGGTTTTCACCAGCGGCGGGCCGTTCCCGACCGCCGCATGGGCGATGCGCACGCCGTCCGGCGCGGTGCAGAAGTGCACCTCCTGGCGCAGGTGATCGGCCGCCGGGTTCGGGCGCCCGGCCGGAGCAGCGGTGGCGGCCGTCACCGGCGCCGGTGCACCGTTGCCCTCCCGTACCGTGCCGACGAAGCGGATGCCCTTGCGTGCAACCGTGCGGATCAGGCGCTGGTGCTCGCCGCTGTCCCCGATCGCCTTGCGGGCCGCATTGATGCGGCTGGTCAGGGTCGATTCGGAGACGATGCGGCCGTTCCAGATCGCCTCCAAGAGGTCGTCCTTGCTGACCACGCGGTCGCGATTTTGGATGAGATACACCAGCAGATCGAACACCTGCGGCTCCACGCCGACGGGTTCGCAGTTCCGCGTCAGCTCGCGCCGGTCGGTATCGAGGGCATGCTCGGCAAAGAAGAACTGCAACGCGGATCACCGGTTTGGCGTGTCGTGTCAGGGAATAATCAAGACAACCTCAAGCGCAAATCAAGCTGCGCCCAAAGTCTTGCGGCGGCGGCATCGGCATTCTCCGGGACAAGGCGATCGCGAATCCCCGCGCTTGCCGCACACCCGGAGGCAGCCATGCACACCGACACCACCCGCCGCCACCCCGACGGCTCCATCGATTTCGATTTCTATCGGCGCAAGGCGGCTCGGCTGCGCACCCGCGCGATCCGCAACACCTTTGCCCGGCCCGGTGGGGCGAGGATGATCGCGGTGGCGGCCTGCCTGGCGGGTGCGCTGATCGCCACCGTGGCGTCGGTTCCGGCAGTGCGGCTGGCGGCCGCCACCCACGCCGGCGCCGCCGTGTCTGCGGTCAAGTAGCTGCGCGTCGCGGCACGGCGTTCACCCCGGAACGGCGGTCTGCTACGTTCCGTGCAGTCGCAAGCGGCGGCGCACGGAGGAACTCGCAAATGGCACTGACGCAAGTGGCCGGGACCGCGGCACCGCTGCGGCCGAGCGCGAAGGCGGTCGAGGCGGTGCTGTCGGGCCTTGCGGCGCGGTTCGGCAACCGGCTGGTGACCTCCTTGGCGGTGCGCCAGCAGCACGCCAACATCACCACCTGGCTCGATAATCAGCCGCCTGACGGCGTGGTGTTTCCGGAGACCACCGAGGACGTGCAGGACATCGTCCGGCTCTGCGCCACCCACCGCGTGCCGGTGATCCCGTTCGGCACCGGCACCTCGCTCGAGGGCCACGTCAACGCCCCGCGCGGCGGCATCTCGATCGATTTCCGCGACATGAACCGGCTGCTCGCCGTGCATGCCGAAGACCTCGACTGCGTGGTCGAGCCCGGCATAACCCGTAAGCTGCTGAACGAGCAGCTGCGCGACCAGGGCCTGTTCTTCCCGGTCGACCCCGGCGCCGACGCCTCCATCGGCGGCATGGCGGCGACCCGCGCCTCCGGCACCAATGCGGTGCGCTACGGCACCATGAAGGACAACGTGCTGGCGATGAAGGTGGTGCTCGCCAACGGCGAGGTGATGACCACGTCGCGCCGGGCGCGCAAGTCGGCGGCCGGCTACGACCTGACGCGGCTGATCGTCGGCTCCGAGGGCACCCTTGGCATCATCACCGAGCTGACGCTGAAGCTGCACGGCATCCCGGAGGCGATCTCGAGCGCAGTCTGCCCGTTCGCCACCATCCAGGGGGCCTGCGACGCCGCCATCGCCACCATCCAGTCGGGAATTCCGGTGGCGCGCATCGAATTCCTCGACGAGGTGCAGGTGCGCGCCAGCAATCTCTACTCCAAGCTGACGCTGAAAGAAGTGCCGACGCTTTTTCTCGAGTTCCACGGCAGCGACGCGAGCGTCGCCGAGCAGGCGGAGCGCTTCGCCGCGATCGCCGCCGACAATGGCGGCGGCCCGTCGGAATGGACCACCAGGGCGGAGGACCGCAGCCGGCTCTGGCAAGCCCGCCACGACGCCTATTGGTCGATGGTGAACTGGCGCAAGGGCGCGAAGGGGCTGTCGACCGACGTCTGCGTGCCGATCTCGCGGCTTGCCGAATGCGTGGTGGAGACGCGCCGCGACATCGACGACATGCAGCTGGTCGGCCTGATTGTCGGCCATGCCGGCGACGGCAACTTCCATGTTGGGCTATTGATCGACATGGATGACAAGGCCGAGATCGCCCGTACCGAGCGGTTCCTGGACCGGCTCGCCGATCGCGCGCTGGCGATGGAGGGGACCTGCACCGGCGAGCACGGCGTCGGCCAGGGCAAGATCAAGTATCTCGAACCGGAGCATGGCGCGCCGGCGCTCAACGCGATGCGGGCGATCAAGCAGGCGCTCGATCCGCTCGACCTGATGAACCCCGGCAAGATCCTGCCGGTTGCCTGAGCGGCGCCGCGACATACATTCGCCGCCGGGGCCGGCTGAGGTGAGAGGCGGCGCGGCGCCGCGCCGGACCGGCCGGCTGTCCTGAGCGAATCGCTTAGGTTGCTGCGGGGGCTCCCGCCGCCGGCGGGATCGCGTGCTGCCGGCCGCTCATGGCCGGCCCTTTAGGAGCAGAGCGTGCAAACGACGCTGCTCGGCCTGAGCATCGCCATCATCCTTGCGCTCGTGGCGGCGCTGGTCGGGCCACACTTCATCGACTGGACCGATTACCGGGCGGCGTTCGAGGCGCGCGCAAGCCGGATCGTCGGCATGCCGGTGAACATCACCGGCAAGATCGAGGCACGGCTGCTGCCGACGCCATGGCTGACGCTGCATGCCGTGGAAGGCACCGAGCCGACCGGCGAGCCGCGCTTCAAGGTGCGCGAGGTCGGCATCGAACTGGCGCTCGGGCCGCTGCTGCGCGGCGAATGGCGCGCCAGCGAGATCCACCTGATCGCGCCGCAGATCGGCCTCGGACTCGACGGCGAAGGCCGCATCGACTGGACCGGCACCGCCGCCGGCATCGATCCGGAAGTGCTCACCATCGAGCGGCTGAGCATCGAGCAGGGGCGCGTCACGCTCGCGGACAAGGCGAGCGCCTCGTGGCTGTCGCTGGACAAGCTCTCCTTCAGCGGCGAGCTGCGCTCGCTGATCGGCCCTTTCAAGGGGGAGGGCAGCTTCAACATCCGCGGCGCGCCGCACGCCTACAAGCTCACGGGAGGCCGCAAATCGCCGGACGGCAGCATGCGCATCCGGCTCGCCGTCGAAACCGCCGACGATCCGTTCAGCGCCGACGCCGAAGGCACGCTGCGGTTCGAGCAGGGGTCGCCCGGCTTCGAGGGCAACCTGACGCTGGCGCGCCAATCGCGCGTCGCGCTCGCCGACGGGCGCGCGATCAGCAACCCGCCGTGGCGCGTCACCAGCCACATCAAGCTTGCGTCCGCCGGCGCCGCGTTCGACCAGCTGGAGGTGCTCTACGGCGCTGACGAACGGGCCGTGAAGCTCGGCGGCACGGCCGAGCTCGGGTTCGGCCATCAGCCGCGGCTCGAAGCGGTGCTGTCGGCGCGGCAGCTCGACCTCGACCGCTTCGTTGCGCTGCCGGAAGGCTCGCCGCGGCTGCCTTCGGTGGTGCTGCGCGCGGCCGCGGAGGCGGCCGGCGCTTCGCTGCAGGTGCCGCTGCCGCTCCGCCTCGCCCTGAGCATCGATCAGATGACACTGGGCGAGGGCACGGTGCAAAGCGTGCGCGGCGACGTCTCCGCCGACGAGGCCGGCTGGCAGATCGCGGCGCTGGAGTTTCGCGCGCCGGGCTCCGCGAACGTGCGCGCGAGCGGGCGCGTGACGCCCGGGCCAAATGGCGGCATCGCCTTCTCGGGTCCGGCCACAATCGAAGCGAGCGATCCGAAGGCACTGGCGGCATGGCTGGAAGGCCGCATCACCGCGACCAGCGGAACCATCGCGCCGCTGCGCGCCAACGGCCAGCTGACGCTCGCAACCGACCGCCTGGCGGTCGATCAGCTGCGTGCCGAGATCGACAACAAGGCGATCGCGGGCCGGCTTGCCTATGCCTGGGTCACCGAGACGCAGCGGCCGCGGCTCGAAGCCGAGCTCAATGCCGCCGAGCTCGACATCGATGCGACCATCGGCCTGATCAAGACCGCTTTGCCGGACGCCAGTTTCGACATCCCCGGTGAGCTTTCGCTCTCGCTTGACCTCGGCCGCGCCACCGTCGCGGGCGTGCAGGCGCGCACCGCCAAGGCCAAGCTGAAGCTCGATCCGAGCGGGCTGGCGATCGAGCGGCTCACGGTCGGCGATCTCGCCGGCGCCGCGGTCGAGCTGAGCGGGCGCGTGCAGGCGCCGTGGTCGGCGCCGCGCGGGACGCTCACGCTCGATCTGAGCGGCAACCGGCTGGACGGCGTCGCCGCGCTGCTGGAGCGGATCGCGCCGGCGCTCGCTTCGCCGCTGCGCAGCGTGGCGCCGCAGCTCGCGCCGGCGAAGCTGCGGGTCGGGCTCGGTTTCGAGCCGCTCGCCTCCGCGGGTGCTGCCGCCACCAGCGCGCGGTTGCGGGTCGAGGGTACTGCCGGCGCGTTGCGGATCGCGTTGACCGCGGAATCGAGCGGCGACCCGAAGCTCTGGCAGCAGGCCGCGACCCTTGCGGAGGGGCGGATCGAAGCGCCCAACGGCGTGGCACTGCTGCGTCTCTTCGGCCTCGACACGGTCGTCGCGCCGTCGCCCGGGCCGGCGACCTTGCGCTGGAGCGCGAGCGGCCCGGCCGGCGGAGAACTTGCGGCGGAGGCCCGGCTGGCGGCGGTCGGCACCGACATCATCGCCAAGGGCAGCGTCCGGCTGTTCGGCGAAAGCGGACCGAGCGGCACCGCCGACGTATCGGCGACGGCACTCGACGCGGTCGCGCTGCGGCCGCTGCTGCGCCGCGCCGACCAGCCGGGACTGCTCGCGCTCAAGACCGCGCTCTCCTTCAGCAAGGATCGGGTGGTCGCCGATCAGCTGACCGGCAGCGTGGGAGACACCACGCTGAGCGGCCGCCTGGTGCTCAACCTTGGTGCGCCGCTGCGGCTGGAAGGGCGGCTCGAGGCCGACACGATCGATGCCGCGGCGCTGCTCGCCGCCTTCGCCGGCATGCCGGCGGAACCGGCGCGCGGCCGTGCCGACACCGCCTGGCCGGCGGCGCCGTTCAATCCGCGCTTCCTCGATGGCGTGACGGGTCAGGTCGATCTCGCGGCGGCGCGCGCGCCGCTGACGCCGGCGCTCGACATCCGCCGCTTCCGCGCGGTGCTGCGCATGAGCGACGCCGGGGCGGCGCTTGAAGAAGTGCAGGGAACACTGGCCGGCGGGCGGCTGCTCGCCAATGTGACGCTGCAGAACAGCGGCGAGGGCACCGCGGCGACGGTACGGCTCGGGCTCACCGGCGCTGAGCTTGCGGCCTTGGCCCCCGCGGGATCGCGCGCCATCGCGGGCGGGCGCGTAAACCTGCAGCTCGATCTCAAAGGCGGCGGACGCACGCCGGCGGCATTCGCCGGCACCCTTGGCGGCAGCGGCACTCTGAGCATCGAGCGCGTCGAATTGGCCGGTTTCGATCCGCAGATGTTCGTCCGCCTGGTCCACGCCGCCGACGAGGAAACCGGCATCGATCCGGCGCGCGTGAAATCCCTGGTCGAGCGCGCCATCGATGCCGGCCGCCTGCGCATCGGGCAGGCCGACGGCGCGCTCAGCGTGGTTGCCGGCCAGCTGCGGCTCGCCAACATGATCGCGCGCGGGGAGGGCGCCGATCTTTCGGTGAGCGGCAGCATCGATCTGGTGAAGCTGACGGTGGACGCGCGGCTGACGCTTCAAGGCGCCGTGTCGGACGGCGCCGCGCTCGGCCGGCCCGAGATCGACGTGGCGCTGAAAGGCCCAGTGGCGGCGCCGCAGCGGAGCATCGACGTGTCGAATTTGGTCGGATGGCTGACGCTGCGCTCGGTGGAGCAGCAGGCCAAGCGCCTGGAGGAAGCCGAGAAACGGGCCGCCGAAGCGGCGGCGGCGGCGCGGGCGCGGCCGATCGGGCTGCCGGCTCCGGGTCCTGGTTCGGCCGATCCGGCCACCGGCACGACCCCGCCGGCTGCCGCGCCGGCCAATCCGCGCGCCAATCCGCCGCCGGTCGCTCCACCGCCGCGTCCTTCGCCGGATGCTCCCTCGGGGCCGACCGCGGCCGCGCCGCCCGAGGCGGTGCCGCCGAGCGCGGCCATGCCGCCGCCGGCCGTTGTGTTGCCACGCCCGCCACCGAGCGTACCGAGCGCCGCTTTGGAACAAGCGCCGGCTCTGCCGCCGCCGATCGACGTCCAGCCGGCGCCGGGTCTACCGCGTGCGAATAGTGCGGGGCGTCCGCCGCGCCATGCGCCGGCGGCGCGACCGGTCGACCCGTTACCACCGCCGCCGACACGCTCGATCCTGGATCTATTCCGGTGGTGATGAGCCCGGCGTCGTCGATCCGGGAGCCTGCGGCGTTTCCTGCCGCGCCTCGTGATCGCCGCCAGAACGGTAGTGATGCAACACGAACAGCCGGATGGCCGACGACAGATTGCCGTGCTGGCGGCCGGTATCGATCGACGCGACCAGATCCGAAAGCGTGATGCCGCGCGCCGCGGCGATCTCCTTCAGACCGACCCAGAATTCATCTTCCAGGCTGACGCTGGTCTTGTGTCCGGCGATCACGATCGAGCGCTTGATCACTCCGGAGTTCATCTAGCCGTCTCCGGGCTCGATCCGGTGCGCGTCGAGTGTCTTGTCGGCCTGCGTGCGACGGGTGTCGTCGAGCTTGCGTTCGGCCTTGCTGCGGCCGTGCAGCGCGCGGTTTTCCTGCGCGCGCCGTTGCTTCTCGGCCCGCTCGGCCTGCTTGCGCCGACCACGCAGGTTGATGACCTCGCCCATCGTGCTTCTCGCCGCCTTTCGCGTGGTTGCGATGCGCGGGCCGCAGCCTGGCGCGCTGCGCCGCAAAGCCGACCCGTTCGCGGATCGTAATCAGCTTGAACGTCAGCCCTGCAACACACGCTTTGGTGATTGTGCCGCCGCGCCGACAGATCAGCCGGGTTGCACCATCTGCTCGGGCCGCACCAGCCGGTCGAATTCCTCGCCGGAGACCAATCCGAGCCGCACCGCCTCTTCGCGCAAGGTGGTGCCGTTGGCATGCGCGGTCTTCGCGACCTTGGCGGCGTTGTCGTAGCCGATCTTGGGCGCCAGCGCCGTCACCAGCATCAGCGAGCGCTGCATCAGGTCCTTGATGCGCGCTTCGTCCGCGCGGATGCCGGCGACGCACCGGTCCGCGAACGAGCGCGCGGCATCCGCCAACAGCCGCACCGATTGCAGCAGCGCGTAGGCGAGCACCGGCTTGTAGACGTTGAGCTCGAAGTGGCCCTGGCTCGCCGCCACTGTGACGGTGGTCTGATTGCCGAACACCTGGCAGCACACCATGGTGAGCGCCTCCGCCTGGGTCGGATTGACCTTGCCGGGCATGATCGATGAGCCGGGCTCGTTCTCCGGAAGGATCAACTCGCCGAGCCCCGAGCGCGGGCCGGAGCCGAGGAAGCGGATATCGTTGGCAATCTTGAACAGCGCGGTTGCCACCGAGTTGAGCGCGCCGTGCACGAACGCGTACGCGTCATGCGCCGCCAGCGCCTCGAACTTGTTCGGCGCCGTGAGGAAGGGAAGGCCGGTGAGATCCGCGATCTCCTGCGCGAAGCGCGCGGCGAAATCGCGATGCGCATTGAGGCCGGTGCCGACGGCGGTGCCGCCCTGCGCCAGCGGATAGAGCTCCTTCAATGCAAGACGGACACGTGCCGCGCCGTTCTGCACCTGCGCTGCGTAACCGGAGAACTCCTGCCCGAGCGTAATCGGTGTGGCGTCCTGGGTGTGGGTG
>DASWSO010000790.1:0-4357 GCA_036402635.1 Xanthobacteraceae bacterium | reverse complement strand
CTACCGCTGGACCGATTTCACCGGCGGCGAAAGCGGCCTCGGCGGCGTCACGCGGGCGAGCGTGCTCGGCCTCGACCTGCGCTCCGACCCGGCCTACTACGCGGTGGTCGCGGTGATCGGCATGGCGGTCACCTACGCGCTCTGGCGCTTCCACCGCTCGCCGGTCGGCAGCGTGCTGGTGGCGATCCGCGAGAACGAGCAGCGCGCCCGCTTCGTCGGTTATCCCACCAACCGCTACAAGCTGTTCGGCTTCGTGCTATCCGCCACCGTGGTGGCGATCGCCGGCACGCTGTCGGTGTTCAACCACCGCTTCGCTTCCGCCGAGCCGCTCTCCGTCGCGTTCTCGGGCGAGCTGATCGCGATGGTGGTGATCGGCGGCATGCGGTCGTTCCTCGGCCCCGCGCTCGGCGCGCTGTTCTTCATCCTGTTTCGCGAGTTTCTTTCGATTTGGACGCCGGCCTGGCTGTTCTATTTCGGCGTGCTGTTCGTCGGCTTTATCCTGTTCTCGCCGACCGGGCTCGTCGGCGTTGCCGGCCGGCTGATCGCGCCGTTCCGCAAGCGCAGCGAAGAAGCCGCCGCGATGGCGGACCGCCAGGTCACCGCCGGCATGGCTCTGCCCGAAACCTTCCGCCGTGGCGGCAGCGGCGCCGAGATCGTGCTGGTCGCGACCGACCTGCACAAGAGCTTCGGCGGCATTCGGGCCGTGCAGGGCATGAGCATCGCAGTCGCCGACCGCACCCTGCATGCGCTGATCGGGCCGAACGGCGCCGGCAAGACGACGGCGTTCAACCTGCTCTCCGGCCTCTATCCGCCGGATCGCGGCAGCATCCTGCTGGAAGGCAAATCGATCGCGGGATTGCGCCCGGAGGACATTACCGCTGCCGGGGTCGGCCGCTCGTTCCAGATCACCAACCTGTTCGGCGGGCTGCCGGTCGAAGAGAACATGCGGCTCGCCGTGCAGGCGCGCCACCGCGAGCGCTTCGCGTTCTGGTCTTCCACCGCCGCGCTGGAGGCCATCAACCGCGAAACCACGGAGCTGATGGCCTATCTCGGGCTCAAGGGCACCGAGCGCGCCGAGGCGGCGTCGCTCTCCTATGGCGGACAGCGCCTGCTCGACATGGGGCTGGCGCTGGCGACGCGGCCGCGCATCCTGCTGCTCGACGAGCCGCTCGCCGGGCTTGCCGCCGCCGAACGCCAGCGCATCGCCGCCCTGGTGAAGACGCTCTCGGCCGAAATCCCGGTGCTTTTGGTCGAGCACGACATCGACCGCGTTTTCCAGATCGCCGACCGCGTCACCGTGATGAACGAGGGCAAGGTGCTGGTCGACGGAACGGTCGCCGACGCGCGCGACCATCCGAAGGTGCGCGAGGTCTATATCGGTTCCGGCACGGCGGCGCTCGCCGCCAAGCCGCGGCTGTCGGCGGCCGGCACGACGCCGCTGCTCACCGTCGACAAGGTCAATACGTTCTACGGCAAGAGTCACATCCTGCATGGCGTCTCGCTCGCCGTCGCCGAGCACGAGATCGTCGCCTTGCTCGGCCGCAACGGCGCCGGCAAGTCCACCATGCTGAAGACGCTGATCGGGATCGCGCCGCCGGCGGACGGCTCGATCAGGCTCGCCGGCGAGGAGGTGGCGGGACGGCCCTCCGACGCCATCGCGCGGCTCGGCATCGGCTACGTGCCGCAGGGGCGCGGCCTGTTCGCCGGCATGACGGTGGCGCAGAACCTCGAGCTCGGCCGGCTCAAGCGCATCACCGGCCACGGCATCCATTGGGACGAGGAGCGCATCCTCACCTTCTTCCCGCGCCTGCGCGAACGCTGGCGCACGCCGGCCGATTATCTCTCCGGCGGCGAGCAGCAGATGGTGGCGGTGGCGCGCGCGCTGGTCGGCGACGTGCGCGTGCTGCTGCTCGACGAGCCGTTCGAGGGCCTGTCGCCGGCGATCACCGAGGAACTGTTCGAGGCGTTCGACAAGCTGCGCTACGAGGTCGCGCTGGTGATTGTCGACCACCACCTCGATCTGGCGCTGGCGCTCTCCGACCGCACCGTGGTGCTGGAGCGCGGCTCGGTGAGCTGGACCGGCGCGTCGCACACGCTGCGCGACGATCTCGAGCTGCGCCGCAAGGTGCTCTGGCTGTGACGCCGGAGTGAATCAGTCTCGAGCGGAAGTGGTCGGCCCGCTCTGATCGGTGGACCTACGCCACCAGCTTGTAAAAAAGCTCCGGGTCGACGTTGCCGCCCGAAAGCACCGCGACCGCCACCTTGCCCTTGAGATCGAGCTTGCCGGCGAGCATGGCGGCGAGGCCGACGGCGCCTCCCGGCTCCACCACCAGCTTGAGCTCGCGGAACGCGAACGCGACCGCGCGGCCGACCTCCTCGTCGCTTGCCGACACGCCTTCGTCGACCAGGGCGCGCGTGATCTCGAAGGTGATCTTTCCCGGGGAGGGCGAGAGCAGCGCGTCGCAGATCGAGCCGCTCATCGCCGCATTGGTCTCGCGCCGGCCGCTGCGGAACGAGCGCGCATGATCGTCGAACGCCTGCGGCTCGGCGGTGTAGATGTGCGCCTGCGGGTGCTTGGCTTTCACGGCGAGCGCGACCCCGGCGCACAGCCCGCCGCCGGAGGCGGTGACCACCACCACGTCGGGGCTCAAGCCGAGCGCCGCCAGATCGTCGACGATCTCGCGGCCCGCGGTGCCCTGGCCGGCGATGATCATCGGATCATCATAGGGCGGCACCAGCACGGCGCCGCGACGGTCGGCGAGGTCGCGCGCGATCGCCTCGCGGTCCTCGCGCTCGCGGTCGTACAGCACCACCTCGGCGCCGAACGCTGCCGTGCGCTCGCGCTTCGGGCGCGGCGCGTCGCGCGGCATCACGATCACGGCCGTCATGTCGAGCAGCTGCGCGGCCGCGGCCACGCCCTGCGCGTGATTGCCGGAGGAGAACGCCACCACACCGCCGCCGCGCTGGCTCAGGGGACTCGAGGCGAGCTTGTTGTAGGCGCCGCGGAACTTGAACGAGCCGGTGCGCTGCAGCGTCTCGGCCTTGAGGAAGATGCGGCCGCCGGTGAGCGCATCGAGCACCGGCGAGGAAATCAGCGGCGTGTGCAGCGCGACGCCCTTGAGGCGGTAGGCGGCCGCCTCCACGTCGGCGGAGGTGGGCAGTCCGGATGTGTTCGGGGTCATGCGGGCCAAGGTACTCCCGCGCCGGTTGCCGCCGCAAGGGCGTGGCAAGCGCTCTGCACGCCGGCGCCGCCCTCGACCATTCCGGCCGAAGCGTTATGTCATTGGCGGGCGCCGGCTGATGCGGCCGTGGAGAACGAGGCTCGACCGATCATGTACTGGACCGCATTGGTCGCCGCCGGGGCGTTCGAGATCGCCTGGGCGGTCGGGCTGAAATATTCCGACGGCTTCACCCGGCTCACCCCCAGCGTGCTGACGCTGGCCGCCATGGCGGCCAGCATCGTGCTGCTCACGTTCGCCTTGCGGGGACTGCCGCTCGGCACCGCCTACGCGATCTGGACCGGGATCGGCGCGGTCGGCACCGCGCTGTTCGGCATCATGCTGTTCGGCGAGTCCGCGGACGCGGTGCGGCTCGCCTGCATGGCGGTGATCGTCGCCGGCATGGTGGGCCTCAAGCTCGCGAGTTGAGCGGCGCTAACCGGAGCGCGGAGCTTTCCGCATCCGCAGCGCCGCGATCAGGACGGCGAACGGCGCGAGCCAGACGACGCGGCTCTGGTAGCGGTCGTTGGGATTGGAGAAGGCGCCGCAGATCGCGGCGTTCACCAGCAGCGCCAGCAGCACGGTGAGCGCCAGCGCGGCGGCGCCGCGGTCGACCCGGCCGAAAGATCCGCCAAGCACGATCAGCGGCAGCAGCGCGCAGGCGAGCAGCGCCAGCGGCACCTGCACGGCGTTGATCGCGGCGAAGCCGAACGCGTCCTGCTGCTGGCGCGACGCGTAATAGCGCGGCATCACGGCCGGCACGTAGCGCTCGAGCGCGCGCAGCGCGTGCTCGAGATCGCGCGCGTGGATCCCTTCGCCGGTCTTCACCATCACCAGCTGGTCCAAGCCGGCGCGCACCGCGGTAACGACATGGAGCCCGGGATACATCAGCAGCGTATCGGCCAGGATGCGCTGCGCCTCCGGCTCGAAGCCATCGGCGCCGCCGAGCTTGTAATAAGGGCTGTTCCACCCCCACAGCCAGCCGTCGGCGGTGTTGGGCAGCGCGGCGCGGTGCTCGCACAACCGCAATCCGGGCCGCGGGCAGCGCTCATCCAGATAGCGCGCCACGATGCCGTCCTGCACCAGCCGGCCGAACACGAAGTGGGTGCCGCCCGGCGTGAACGCCAAACGTCCGCCGA
>DASWSO010000789.1:0-1762 GCA_036402635.1 Xanthobacteraceae bacterium | reverse complement strand
CTGGCAGCGCGGCTCGTCGGCATCGACACCGACCGCATCGTGGCGCTGTCGTTCGCGGTCTCGGCCGGCATCGGCGCCATTGGCGGCATTCTGGTGACGCCGATCACGCTCACCAATTACGATGTCGGCACGCTGCTGGCGCTGAAGGGCTTCGCCGCCGCCATGCTGGGCGGCATGGGGCATCCGCTCGGCGCCGTCGCCGGCGGGCTGCTGGTCGGGCTCTTGGAAGCGCTCGGCGCCGGCTACATCTCGTCCGCCTACAAGGACGCGATCGCGTTCCTGGTGATCCTGGGCGTGCTGTTCGTGCGGCCGCAGGGCCTGCTTGGCCACGCGACAGCGGAACGCGTGTGATGATGCGCGCTCTGCTCCGAACCCACGGCCCGGTGCTGGCGGTGGCGGCGATCGTGGCGCTGCTGCCGCCGCTGCTGCCGTCGCCGTTCTATTTCCGCATCGCGGCGCTGGTTTTCATCTTCGGGCTCGCCGTGCTCGGGCTCAACCTGCTGATGGGATATGCCGGGCAGGTGAGTCTCGGCCATGCCGGCTTCTTCGGCATCGGGGCCTATGCGGTCGCGGTGGCGCCGACCCATTGGAACGTGCCGTCGTGGGCGGCGCTGCTGGCCGGCGTCGCCGTTTCCGGCCTGCTCGCCTTGGCCATCGGCCGGCCGATCCTGAAGCTCAAAGGCCATTACCTGGCGGTGGCGACGCTCGGCATGGGCATCCTGATCGCCATGCTGTTCACCAACGAGGCGCGGCTGACCGGCGGACCCGACGGCATGCCGGTGCCTCGGCTCGAGCTTCTTGGCTGGCGCGTGCGCGGCTCGGTGACCTGGTATTGGGTTTCGGGCGTGACGCTGGTGATGGCCGCCTGGCTCGCCAGCAACCTGATCGGCAGCCCGACCGGCCGCGCCTTCCGCGCCGTGCACGACAGCGAGACCGCCGCCGCGATGCTCGGCATCGACGTCGCGCGCACCAAGCTGGTCGCATTCGTGCTCTCGGCGATCTATGCGGCGCTCGCCGGCGCCTATCTGGCGCTGTTCGACGGGCTGGTGACGCCGGCGACCGCCGGTTTCCTGCGCTCCATCGAGTTCGTCACCATGGCGGTCCTGGGCGGGCTCGGCTCCATCGTCGGCAGCATCGTGGGCGCCGCCATCCTGGTGATCCTGCCGCAGATGCTCACCGTGTTTCACGACTACGAGCACATCGCGCTCGGCGCGCTGATGATCCTGTTCATGATCTTCCTGCGCGCCGGCATCGTGCCGTCGCTGGCGGCGCTGCTGCGGCGGAGCGCGCGATGAGCGTGCTGCGGGCGGAGAGCATCGGCATCGAGTTCGGCGGCGTCACCGCGCTCGACGGCGTGTCGTTCGCGGTCGCGGCCGGCGAGATCCTGGCCGTCATCGGGCCGAACGGCGCCGGCAAGACCACGCTGTTCAACGTCGTCTCCGGCCTGTACCGGCCGCGCCGCGGCCGCGTCTGGATCGGCGACGCGGAAGCAACCGGCGAGCCGCCGCACCGCCTGGCGCAGCGCGGCCTCTCGCGCACGTTCCAGAACCTGCAGGTGTTCTTCCGCATGTCGGCGGCCGAGAACGTGATGGTCGGCCGCCACCTGCACGAGAGCCGCAACGTGCTGGCACACCTGCTGTCGCTGCCGGCGGTGCGCCGGCAGGACCGGGCGACGCGCGCCAAGGCGGAAGCGTTGCTGGCGACCGTCGGCCTCGCCGATTACGCCGAGCGCATCGCCAGCGCGATGCCGTACGGCGCGCTC
>DASWSO010000788.1:0-1802 GCA_036402635.1 Xanthobacteraceae bacterium | reverse complement strand
TCGGCATTGACGTTGTAGGTGCCGCCGTTGGCCGAGGCCGCGACCGGCGCCAGCACCGGAATGAGCTCGCGGCCGAGCATCTGGTCGAGCACGGTGGTGTCGATCTTGTCGGGCTCGCCGACGAAGCCGAGATCGATCTCCTGTTCCTGCTTGGTCTCCGGATCGATCACGCTGCGGCTGATCTTGCGGGCGATCACCATGTTGCCGTCCTTGCCGCACAGCCCGACGGCGCGGCCGCCGGCCTCGTTCATGAAGCCGACGATCTGCTTGTTGATGTGGCCGGCCAGCACCATCTCGACCACTTCCATCGCGGCCGCGTCGGTGACGCGCAGGCCGGCGGCGAACTGCGACTTGATGCCGAGCCGGTCGAGCATCTGCGCGATCTGCGGCCCGCCGCCGTGCACCACCACCGGGTTCACGGCGGTCTGCTCCAGGAGCACGATGTCCTTGGCGAAGTCGCGCGCCAGCTGCTCGTCGCCCATGGCGTGGCCGCCGTACTTCACCACCACGATCTCCTCGTCGTAGTGCTGCATGTGCGGCAGCGCCTCGGAGAGGATGCGGGCCTGGTCGAAGGGGCTGACGGTCATCGGGTGCTCGTGCTGCGAATGGGTGCGGGCGGGTGGTTCTAGCGGCTTCCGCCGGGCCGCTCAATTCAGCGCAGTATCTGGCTTGCGGGGAGGGGTGAACCGGGGGTCGAGCGTCCGCGCGCGGGCGCGGCCTCAGTCCTTCTTGGCCTCGATCGGCACGGCGTAAAGCTCGAGCCGGTGATCGACCAGCCGGAAGCCGAGCCGGCGCGCCACTTCGGCCTGCAGGCGCTCGATCTCTTCGGAGCGGAACTCGATCACCTGCCCGCTGCGCAGGTCGATGAGGTGGTCGTGGTGCTCCTCGCGCATGTGCTCGTAGCGGGCGCGGCCGTCGCGGAAATCGTGCCGCTCGATGATGCCGGCATCCTCGAACAGCTTCATGGTGCGGTAGACGGTGGAGATCGAGATGCGCGGATCGATCTCGGCGCAGCGGCGGTAGAGTTCCTCGACGTCCGGATGATCCGCCGAGCCGGCGAGCACGCGTGCGATCACGCGCCGCTGCTCGGTCATGCGCATGCCCTTGCCGACGCATTTGGCTTCGATTTCGTTGGCCGTGATCGCGCTCACGATGGCTCCCTGACGCGCGCAATTCTAGGCGCGGCGGGGAGGGGCGTCCACCGACCGCACACCTCACTCAAGGTCGCGGCGCAGCACCATCGCGTGGGCGGCGCCGCCGGCGCCTTTCGCATAATAGCCGGGGCGCTTGCCCGCCTCGCGAAATCCGGCACGCGCATACAGGCGGCGCGCCGGCGCGTTGCCCTCCTCCACTTCCAGGAACACCGTGCGGGTGCCGAAGCCGGCGAGCCGGCGCAGGTGACGCTCCAGCAGCCGGCCGCCAAGGCCTTTGCCCTGCCGGCGTAGCGCCACCGCAACCGACAGGATCTCGGCTTCGTCGGCGGCGCGGCGCGACAGGATGAAGCCGGCGAGCTGAGGCCCTGCGGCCGCGCAGTCGGCGACCACCGACGCCTCCAGCAGCAGCCGTTCCATCTCCGGCTCGCTCCAGCCGCGGCGGAACGACGCCGCATGCAGCGCGCCGATCGCGCCGGCGTCCGCCACGCGCGCGTCGCGCAGCACCGGTTCGGCGCGGCCGAGCAGACGGGCGAGCCATCCGCTCATTGCCGGGGCAGCCGCCCCGCCTGCTGCGGCCGCGCGTCGGGCGCGCGTAGATAGAGCGGCTTGGCGGGTGAGATTTGCGGGTCGGCCCTGACGGCGAGCCGC
>DASWSO010000787.1:0-1845 GCA_036402635.1 Xanthobacteraceae bacterium | reverse complement strand
CGCAAGCGGCGCTGCGGCTGGTTCGACGCCATGCTGGTGCGCCAGACCGTGCGGACCTGCGGCATCAACGGCCTGGCGCTGACAAAGCTCGATATTCTCGACGGTTTCGAGACCATCGAGGTCTGTGTCGGCTATATGCTGGACGGCAAGGAAATCGATCATCTGCCGGCGGGTGAGGGCGCGCAGGCTCGGGTGGTGCCGGTCTACGAGACTATCGAAGGTTGGAAGGAGCCGACCGCCAATGCCCGCTCCTGGGCGGATTTACCGGCGCAGGCCATCAAATATGTGCGCCGTGTCGAGGAACTGGTGGGCTGCCCAATCGCCTTGCTTTCCACCAGCCCGGAACGCGAGGATACTATTCTGGTACAGAACCCGTTCGAGGCTTAACGACATGTCACCGGAAAGCCCGCAATGTTGAATAGATATGGCTGATTACTACCCGCTGATTGCCCGCGCCATTGCCGGACTGGACCCCAGTGCCCCCGGCGAGAGCCGCCGCGCGCTTTATGAGCGGGCGCGCGCCGCGCTGATCGCGCAGTTGCGCAGCGTGCAGCCGCCTTTAAGCGAATCCGAAATCACCCGCGAGCGGCTGTCGCTGGAAGAGGCTGTCCGCAAGGTCGAGTCCGAAGCCGCCCAGCGGGCCCGGGAGGTCACGCGCTCCATCGACCCCTCGCGCTCCGGCGGCGATCGCGCCCGGGCCGGTGACGCGTTTCGCGCCGCCACCCGCCCCAATGCGCGGCGGGCCGAACCGATGCCGCCTTCGACACCGCAGCCGTCGCGCCCGCCATCGCCGCCGCAACAGCGCAACGAGCGGCCGCCGCTCGGCCAGGAAGAAAGACAAGACCCGCGCCCGCAGCGCAACCTTCGCGCCGACGCGTCGCCACCGCCGCGCTCCGAGCCGCAAGTCCCGATGCAGGACCCGCAGCTGCCGCCGACTCGCGAGCGATCGGGCGCGCCGCGCCGCGGCCCCGACAACAGCGCTCCGCAGGCGCCGGGCGTGCGCGGCTTCCGCGACATCGCCGCCGACGCCGACGATCTCGGCCGCGCCGCGGCGCAAGCCAGCCGCTCCGCGCGAAAGACCTATGCCAACGTGCCCTCGCCCTCGCCGGAGTTCGACCGGCTCGAGCCGAGCTTGGAAAACCGCGGCGCCGATCCCGACGCGCCCTATTCGTATGACGAGTCCGTCGAGGAGGCCGAACGCTACGCGCTGCCGCAACAGCCCGCGCCGCGCCCGCGCCCGTCGCAGGACCGCCAGCCGAAGAAGCGCGCCCGCGCTGGCGCGGTGTTTCCGTTCAAGAGCGCAATCGCGGTCGGTATCGTGCTGATACTAGTCGGCGCGGCGATCCTGTGGGGCAAGTCGGTGGTCACGACCGTCAGCGGCCTGTTCAAGCCGTCGCCCACGGCGGTGGAAGCGCCAAAGGACACCTCGCAGTTGTCGAAGCCGAAAATTCCCGATCGCGTCGGCCAGCCGTCGACCGAGCAGGTCGCACCGGTGGCGCAGCGCGTGGTGCTGTATGACGAGGATCCTTCCGATCCCAAGGGCAAGCAATATGTCGGCTCGGTGATCTGGCGCACCGAGCAGATCAAGGCCGCCGCCGGCCAGAAGGCCGACATCGCCGTGCGCGCCGACATCGACATACCCGACCGCAAGTTCAAGATGACGATGTCGTTCCGCCGCAACACCGACACCTCGCTCCCCGCAAGCCACACCGCGGAGCTGACGTTCATCCTGCCGCCGGATTTCGCCAGCGGCGGCGTCGCCAACGTGCCGGGCATTCTGATGAAATCCAACGAGCAGGCGCGCGGCACGCCGCTGGCGGGGCTCGCCGTCAAGGTCACCGACGG
>DASWSO010000786.1:0-3067 GCA_036402635.1 Xanthobacteraceae bacterium | reverse complement strand
CTGTTCGAGCCCACCGCCTCAAAGATCTACCGCCACCCGACGTTCTACGACGTGCCCGACGAAGTCGGTCACATGTGAGCCGCTTACCTCTCCCTGAAAGGGGAAGGTGCAACCCGGTTCGCGCACTGACATGGCCATCACCCCACTCTTTACCTACACGCTGCGGCTTGCCGACACCGCGCTCGTGCTCGGACATCGGCTTTCCGAGTGGGTCGGGCACGCCCCGGTGCTGGAGGAGGATCTCGCCTTCGGCAATATGGGGCTCGACCTGATCGGCCAGGCGCGCTCGCTCTACAGCTATGCGGGCGCGGTGGAGGGTGCGGGCCGCGACGAGGACGCGCTCGCCTACCTGCGCGACGCGACCGACTACCGTAACATCCTGCTGGTGGAGCAGCCGAACGGCGACTTCGCCAGCAGCATGGTGCGGCAATTGCTTTATGCCGCATGGGCGCATCCTTTCTTCACCGCGCTCGCACGCTCGAAGGACGCGACGCTCGGCGCCATCGCGGCTAAAGCCGAGAAGGAGGTGGCCTACCACCTGCGCCACGCGGCCGAATGGTCCATTCGGCTCGGCGACGGCACCGGGGAGAGCCATGCCCGGGCGCAGGCCGCGGTGGACGAACTGTGGCCGTTCACCGGCGAGATGTTCGAAGTTGATCCGGTCGAGCGGGCGCTGATCGAGGCGGGCGTCGGACCCGATCCGGCGCCGCTGAAGGCAACGTGGGATCGCACAGTGGGTGACGTGCTGGCGGAAGCCACTCTGGCGCGGCCGCGCGACGGCTGGATGCAGTCGGGTGGCCGCAGCGGCCGCCATACCGAGTACCTCGGCCATGTGCTCGCCGACCTGCAGTTCATGCAGCGCGCCTATCCGGGAGCGACGTGGTGAAACCGATTGCCGCGGCGGTGGCGCCACCCTTCCCGGGAGGGGAGGGTGAAGACGCACTCCGCGCCCGCGCCTGGGCCATAGCGGCGCAAGTCGAGGATCCGGAAGTCCCTGTGCTCACCATCGAAGACCTCGGCGTGCTGCGCGACATCAAGGTGGCCGACGGCAAGCTGGAAGTGTTCATCACGCCGACCTATTCGGGATGTCCGGCGATGGCGCTGATCGCGCTCAACGTCGAGGCGGCGCTGGAAGATGCGGGGTTCGGCCTGTCGCGCATCACCACGGTGCTCTCGCCGGCCTGGACCACCGACTGGATGAGCGAGGCCGGCAAGGCCAAGCTGAAGGCCTACGGCATCGCGCCCCCGAACGGCGCCGCCGGCCGCGCCGCATTGTTCGGAATCGAGGCGGTCGCCTGCCCGCGCTGCGCCTCAGCCGATACCGAGCGCATTTCCGAGTTCGGCTCCACTGCCTGCAAGGCCTTGTGGCGCTGCCGCGCCTGTGCCGAGCCGTTCGATTATTTCAAGTGCATTTGAGCAGGCCGATCAGCCTGCGCGGAACGCGATCGGCATGTCGGCGAAGCTTTTGTACTGCTGCACCTTCGGCTTATCGGCATCGGCGGGGTCGAGATACTGGATCGAACTTTTCCCGAGCAGAGCGCGCGGCAGGATCATCACGCGGATGAAGCGGCTCGGGCGGTCCGCCGCGGCCTGCGCGAACACCGGGTCCGGCCCGCTCTCGAACCAGGCGCCGCCCGGCCCGTAGGAGGTCGAGCGGCCATGGGTGTCGATGCGAATGCCGCCATCGAGCAGCGCGCGGATGCCCGGCCCCGCGTGGCGGTGCAGGTACGCGCATCCGCCGGGCGGAAAGCCGACGCTGTCGCCGCGCAGCAGCAGGTCGCCCGCTGGCAGAGTATGCAGCGGCGCCGCGAGCTTCTCCCGTGACGAGATGCCCTCCGCCGCGGAGGCGCGGTCCTCGGCATCGCCCGTCAGTTCGAACCGCCAGCAAGTGACGCCGGTTGCGCCCGCCGTGAGCGTGGCGGCGCCCTCGCCATGCCAAGCCCCGCCGTCGGACAGCGTGGCGCCGTCGACGCTCGCCGACCCGTGCACCACGAAGATCATGCGCGGGCGCGCCGGCAGCCGCAGGCCGTCTGCCGCATTCGACACCGTGTCTTCGTAGAGCCGCAGCACCGGCACCATCGCGTCGATCTCCTTGTTCCACCGGCCGCATAATCCCGGCGCGACGCGCTTGTCGCAACCGCCTTCTCGGATACGATCCGGTCGGAGCAATCGTCATGAGGGAGTGACGCGGGATGGCTGAAGGTCTGACGCGGCGGTTTTTCGTGCAGGGGACGGCGGCAGGGGCTGCCATGTCTGCGCTGAGCACCGGTGCTTTCGCGCAAAACTATCCGAGCAAGCCGATCACCATCATCGCACCGGCGACGCCGGGCGGGCCCAGTGACACGGTGGCCCGCGCCGCCGCGTTGCGGCTGCAGGCGAGGTTCGGGCAGAACGTGATCGTCGAGAACAAGGCGGGTGCGTCCGGCAATATCGGCGCCCAGGCCGCCGCCCGCTCCGAGCCCGACGGCTACACGCTGGCGGTGCTGCTCGGCCCGCTGGCGCAGAACGTCAACATCTTCAAGAACCCCGGCTTCGATCTCGTGCACGATTTCGAGCCGCTCGCCCACATGGCGTCCGTCGACCTGCTGATCGTCGGTCGCGCCGGGCTGCCGGTGAACAATCTCGACGAGCTGCTCGATTACACGAAAGCTAATCCGGGCAAGCTCAGCTGCGGCAGCCAGTCGCCGCCGCAAATGGAGTACCTCAAGCGCACCACCAAGCTCGACTTCACCACCGTGCCGTATCGCGGCTCCTCGT
Source organism: Xanthobacteraceae bacterium (assembly GCA_036402635.1). Lineage (GTDB taxonomy): Bacteria > Pseudomonadota > Alphaproteobacteria > Rhizobiales > Xanthobacteraceae > DASWSO01. Next base: position 310 of record DASWSO010000786.1, on the reverse strand, counting down.
TGATCGCCAATGATGTGGTCGCCGGCCAGGTCGACATGGGGCTGGTGCCGCTCTCGGATGCCGCCCAGCACCTGCAGGCCGGCACGATGAAGGCGCTGTTCACCTGCGGGCCGAAGCGGGCGGCGCGACTGCCGGACGTCGCGGCGGTCGGTGAGAGGTTTCCGGGCTTTTATTTCTGGAGCTGGTACGGCATCGCGGCCCCGGCCCGCACGCCGGCGCCGATCCTGGCCAAACTGCGGGCGGAGCTGCGCGACATCGCGTTGGCGCCGGATTTCACCACGTTCCTGTCTGAGATCGGACTGACGCCGGT
>DASWSO010000785.1:0-1520 GCA_036402635.1 Xanthobacteraceae bacterium | reverse complement strand
GCGCCGGTGGCGAAGCGCTTGACGATCTGCTTCGCCGGCTCGACCTCCTCGATCGGCACCGGCTTGCGTCCATCCTCCTCGGCCGAACGGATGCGGAACAGGCCGCGGATCGTCATCAGCCGCTCGTCCTGCTCGTTGATGATGCGCGCATAGGCGCGGTACTGGTCGTAGGAGTTGCCGCGCACCGCATGCTGCAGCGTCGACACCGTTTCCGGCGTCCACACATGCGCCTCGCCGCGCAGGCGGAAGGCGTATTCGCCGCCGACATCGAGGAAGCTGCGCAGCACCGGGGAGTCACCGAACGCGTCGGTGTGCCGTTGTGCGCTCTCCTCCGCGATCTCGGCGAGACCGACGCCCTCGATCCTGGTCGCGGTGCCGGTGAAGTACTTCTGGACGAAGTCGGACCGCAGCCCCACGGCGTCGAAGATCTGCGCGCCGCAATACGACTGGTAGGTGGAGATGCCCATCTTGGACATCACCTTGAGGATGCCCTTGTCGACCGACTTGATGTAGCGCTTGATGATCTCCTTGTCGGAGAGCTCCTCCGGCATGTCCTGCTTCATCGCCACCAGCGTGTCGAAGGCGAGATACGGATTGATCGCCTCCGCGCCGTAGCCGGCAAGGCAGCAGAAGTGGTGCACTTCGCGCGGCTCGCCGGACTCGACAACGAGCCCCACCGAGGTGCGCTGGCCCTTGCGGATCAGGTGGTGGTGCACCGCCGCGGTGGCGAGCAGCGACGGGATCGGGATGCGGTCGCCGCCGACCATGCGATCCGACAGGATGATGATGTTGTAGCCGCCCTTGACGGCCGCCTCGGCGCGCTCGCACAGCCGCGTCAGCGCGTCGTCCATGCCGTCCGCGCCCTTGTCGGCCGGATAGGTGATGTCGAGCGTGCGGGTGTCGAACCGCTCTTCCAGGTGTCCGATGCAGCGGATCTTCTCGAGGTCCTCATTGGTGAGGATCGGCTGCCGCACTTCCAGGCGCTTCCGTCGCGAATTGCCTTCCAGGTCGAAGATGTTCGGCCGCGGCCCGATGAACGAGACAAGGCTCATGACGAGCTCCTCGCGGATCGGGTCGATCGGCGGGTTCGTCACCTGCGCGAAGTTCTGCTTGAAATAGGTGTAGAGCAGCTTGGAGCGGTCGGACAGCGCCGAGATCGGCGTGTCGGTGCCCATCGAGCCGACCGCCTCCTGGCCGGTGGTCGCCATCGGCTCCATCAGCAGATGCAGGTCTTCCTGCGTGTAGCCGAACGCCTGCTGACGATCGAGCAGCGTCACGTCGGTGCGCATCTCGCGCGCCTCGACCGGCCGCAGCTCCTCGAGCACGATCTGGGTGCGCTTGAGCCAGTCCGGATACGGGTTGGCGCGCGACAGCGATTCCTTGATCTCGTCGTCGGAGATGATGCGGCCCGCGACCGTGTCGACCAGCAAGAGCTTGCCGGGCTGCAGCCGCCACTTGCGCAGGATCTTCTCTTCCGGGATTGGCAGCACGCCGGCTTCCGACGCCATGATGACGCGGTC